>DASTHG010000285.1:0-6024 GCA_035718325.1 Gemmatimonadales bacterium
GCGCGGCGCGGCGTTCGGCGACTACGACGCCGATGGACGCGTGGACCTCGTCGTCTCCCAAAACGGCGCGGAGACGAAGCTCTATCACAACGAGCGGGCGACGCCGGGGTTGCGTGTGCGGCTCCAGGGGCCGCCCGGCAACCCGCGCGGCTTCGGTGCGGTGCTACGCCTCGAGTACGGGACACGTACAGGACCGGCGCGCGAGGTACACGGTGGATCGGGCTACTGGTCGCTCGACGGCGCGGTGCAGGTGCTGGGCATGGACGGCGTGGCGACGGCGATCGCGGTGCAGTGGCCGGGGGGGAAGACGACGGAAACGCCCGTGCCACAAGGCGCACGGGAAGTGAAGGTTGCGGCGCCGTAGCAGCCCTTCCGGACAATCTGCTGACACAAGTCCTGCGCCCTCCGCACCGCCCTGGACCAGGGGTCCCTCAGGCCGGCCTCTTGTGACTCTCATTTTCGGCGCACAAGTTCAGGGAAGCTGCTAGCCGTCTTGCGGGAGTCGGGTCTCGCCCAAGCCGTTGGGTCGCGACTCCCGGGACTCGAAAAATGCGTGGACCGATGGGAGGTCGCGCGGTCAGGGGAAGTCCCCTGATTCGCGGCGACGCGTTGCCACTTGCTCGAAGGGGGGATTCATGCGGCTTTGTCTGGTTCGTATCGGAACGCTCTTCCCCATGGGATGCCGATACCGCCGGGAGGCGTGCGCCTGAGCTCCGGCGTGCGACCTCCCGTTCCGTTCCGGTGTCCACGAAGGTTCCCGGGTTTCTTACGAGCAACTGGGAGAGCGTTCATGCGATTTACCATCGGTAGTCAACGGCTCTTGGGTCTGTTGGGCGCCGTGCTCGCCGTGGTGGCGAGTCCGGCGCTGGGGCAGCAGACGGGGACGATCAGCGGCCGCGTGATCGACAAGGTCACGAACACGCCGCTCGTCAACGTCCAGGTGACGCTGGGCGGTACGACCCGTGGCGCGCTGACCGATCGCGACGGGAAGTACGAAATTCGCGGCGCTCCGGCTGCGACGATCGACGTGCACGCGCGGCTGATCGGCTACGCGGTCGCGACGCAATCGGTCACGGTGAGCGCCGGCGGCTCGGCCACCGCGGACTTCGCGCTGGCGGCGGCTGCCATCACCCTCGATCAGATCGTGGCGACGCCGACCGGGCAGGAAGCGGCCCGGGAGGCGACGACGGCGTTGCACCGCGTCGATGCGCGGCAGATCAACACCCAGGCCGCGCCGACCAATATCACCGATCTCCTGAACGCCCGGCTGCCGGGCGTGAACGTCATGATGTCGGGCGGCACGTCGGGAACGGGGACGCGGATTCGCATTCGGGGATCGAACAGCGTCTCGCTCTCCAACGAGCCCGTGTTGATCGTGGACGGGATTCGCGTCGAGAACGGCGCGGCATCGTCCTCGGTCGGCGTCGGCGGGCAGGTGCCGTCGCGGCTCAACGATTTCGATCCCATGGATCTCGAGGCGGTGCAGGTGGCCTCGGGGCCGTCGGCGGGCGTGCTGTACGGCACCGACGCCGCCAACGGCGTGATCACGCTGCAGACGCGCCAGGGCCGCCCCGGCCCCACCCGCTGGGAGTTCTCAGCGGAGGGCGGAGCGCTCAACGACGTCGGGCAATATCCCTTCAACTATACCGGGCTGACCGCGGCGGGGACGCAGTGCATCCTCACCAACGTCGAAGCCGGCACGTGTACGCAGGCGTCGCTGCGGACGTTCAACCCGCTGGTGGTGAACTCGCCGTTCCGTACCGGCAACCGGTCGCTGTTCAGCGTCGCGACCTCGGGCGGCAGCGAGCAAACGACGTTTTACCTCGCGGGACACTACGAGCGGGAGAACGGCGTGTACGAAGTGAACCGGCTGCGGCGCGTCAGCTTGCGGGCCAACGTGCACGATCAGGCACGCTCGAACCTGGACTTCCTGATCTCGTCGGGCTACACCAACAGCGCGCTGCGGCTGCCGGAAAACGACAACAACGTCTTCGGCGTGCTCTCGAGCGGCTTCCTCGGCCTCTCCGACAGCAGCGTCAACCAGGGCTACGGGTTCCTGACTCCGGCGCAGAGCTTCAGCATCCGGACCTTCCAGGACGTCGACCGGTTTACCGGGAGCCTGCAGGCGAACTACCGGCCGCTCTCGTTCCTCGAGGCGCACGTCACCACGGGGACCGACTTCTCGAGCCGCTACGATCAGAGGACGTTTGTTCCCGGGGCGATCCCACAGTCGTTCAACAACGCCGCGTTCGTGGGGAGCCGGACCGCGAATCCATTCCAGATCTACGCCTGGACGGCCAACGTCTGGGGCACGGCGTCCTTTGCCCTGACGCCCGCAATCACCTCGAGCACGCAGGGCGGGGTGCAGTACTATCACAACCTGTTCCACGGCGTCATCGCGCAGCGGCTCACCTGCGCCGCCGGCACGAGCTCCTTGACCGGGTGCGTCACGCCGCTGGACAGCGAAACGACACAGGAATTCGTGACGCTGGGGCGGTTCGGCGAAGAGCGGTTGAGCATCAACAACCGGATCTTCCTCAGTGCCGCGCTGCGCAGCGACGACAATACGGCGTTCGGCAAGCGCTTTGGGCACATTCTGTATCCGAAGCTCGGCGGCTCGTGGGTGCTGTCCGAGGAGTCGTTCTTCCCGAAGGCCGGCTGGCTCAACTCGTTCCGGGTCCGCGCGTCGTGGGGCAAGTCGGGTCTGCACCCCGGGCCGCTCGATGCGCTGCAGTTTTTCGCGGCGACTCCCGTCGTCGTCGGAGCGACCGATGTCTCAGGGATCACCTTCGGCCAGGCGGGTGATGCCGGCCTGAAGCCGGAGCGCGTCGTCGAGTCCGACGCGGGGTTCGACATCGACGCCCTCGACCGCCGCGTGAGCATCGTGTTCAGCTATTACAACAAGACATCGCACGACGCCCTGGTGGCCGTCACCCTGCCGCCGGCGTGCGGCTGCGGCAACTCGCGCTTCCAGAACCTCGGCAGCGTCAACAACAAGGGCGTCGAAATCACGGCGTCGTTGAACGTGCTCAACAAGGACAACGTGGGTCTCGAGCTGTCGGCCTCGGCGTGGGGCAACAAGAATCGCGTCATCACGCTGGGCAAGGGCGTTGCCCCGATCATCTTCGGGCTGGGCGGTTTCTCGCAGCGCATCCAGCCGGGATACGCGGCCGGAGCGTACTTCTTCGTGCCCTACACGTTCAATGACGCCAATAAAGACGGCATCCTTGGCTCGAACGAGGTGACGCTGGGAACGAGCGGTGCGGTATTCCTGGGCCAGCCGTTCCCGGACCACGGCGGCACGCTGAGCGCCGACCTGACGCTGATGCGCCGCTTCCATCTCTACGGCCTGTTGGACGGGCGTTTCGGCAACAAACTGTTCAACAGCACCGAGCAGTTCCGCTGCGGCTTGGGCAATTGCGCCGGGATCAACGACCCCAAAGCCTCGCTCGCCGATCAGGCGGCCGCGGTGGCGAACTTGAAGGGGACGCAGGCCGGCTACATCCAGGACGGCGGATTCACGAAGCTGCGCGAAGTCTCGTTGACCTACGACGCGCCCAGCGACTGGGCCCGCCGCATCGGCGCGACAAGCCTGAGCCTTTCGGTTGCCGGACGCAATCTCCACACCTGGACGAAGTACCGGGGCGTGGATCCGGAGCTCAATGAAGCCGGGCAGAACAATTTCACGACGGCCGACTTCCTCACCCAGCCCCCGGTGCGGTACTGGATCGGCCGGGTCAACGTCACCTTCTGACCGCGAGGCCTCTAGCCATGAAACGGATTTCTCAGGGGCTCGCGCTGGTCTCGGCCGCGGCACTCGCTGCCTTCGGCTGCCATGCGCTCGATGTCCAGACGCCGGACATCGTTCCGCCCACGAGTCTCAACGATCCCAATGCGCTGCCCACGCTGCGTGCCGGCGCCATCGGCGACTTTGAAATCGCCTACGACGGCTCCGGCGCTCAGGGGTCGAGCGGGACCACCGAAGGCCAGGTGGCCGCGAGCGGCACCATTGCGGATGAATGGATCAATACCGAAACGTTCCCGGATCGCGTGTCGGCGGATGCCCGCACCGTCGATCCGTCGAGCGCGACGTACGCGACGATCTTCGCGAATCTGGCCCGCGCCCGGGTGTCGACGGAAAATGCCGCTGGCCGCTTCCGGGCACTGTCCGACACGACGGTCAATACCGGGTTGGCGGAGATGCTGTCGCTGGCCGGTCTCACCTACGTGATGCTGGCGGAGAATTACTGCAACGGTGTGCCGCTCGACCAATTGAATGCCGATGGGTCGGTCACCCATGGGGTGCAGTTGACCACGAGCCAGATCCTCGACACGGCACAGGACCGCTTCACCCACGCACTCGCGGTGGCGCAAGCACTCAACATTCCGGGGACCAATGGCCCGGCGACGAAGACAAAATTCGTCGCGTTCGCGTCGGTCGGGCTGGCGCGCACCCTGCTCGATAAAGGCGATGCCGCGGGGGCGAGCGCGGCGGCGTCCGACGCGCTCGCGCCGACGACGTTCAGCTACGTCGTCGAGCACGATCTCAACTCCTTCCGCCAGCAGAACGGCGTTTTCAACGGCAACCGCAACTTCAAGCGGTACGGCGTCGCCGACCTGAAGGGTGGGGTCGGTTTCCCGTACATGACGGTGGCGGATCCACGGACGCCCTTCTTCCGTTCGCCAGGGACGAATCTGGGGTTCGACAAAAAGACGCCGCAGTTCGACCAGCTGCGTTACGTCGATCAGAAGGCGTCGACCACAGTGGCCACGGGTACCGAAGCGCGGTTGATCAACGCCGAGGCCTCATTGCTCGCCGGCGATACGGTCGGCTTCATGGGGCGCTTGAATACGTTGCGGACCGCGCCACCGGGGTATTTCCTGGTGAACAATCCGCCGTCACCGATCGCGCCGATGGCGGCGCTGGCGACGCCGACCTCCGATACGGCGGCCGTGAGCTTGCTCTTTGCCGAGCGGGCCCGGTGGTTGTGGTTCACGGCGCACCGGCTGAACGATCTGCGGCGGCTGGTCCGCCCGGTCGGACAGCGTGGTGGCTACGGGCGTGCGGTGAACGCCGTGTTCCCCAACGGACCGTACTTCAAGAACGGTCTCGTCTACGGGACCGACGTGAACCTGCCGGTGCCGCTCACGGAGCAGAACAACCCCAACTTCGTGCAGTGCATCGACCGGAATCCGTAGCGGCGGGGCTGTGCGAAGAGACGAACTCGGAACGGGAGGGGGAAACCCCTCCCGTTCTTGCTGCTAGCTGCCGCTCTTGGTACGGATCAGGATGACGCCGCCTTCGGCGCCGGTCCCGTAATAGGTCGTTCCGTCGACGCCGTCGAGGATCTCGATGCTCGCGAGCTGGGCGGCGGGAATCGATTGCAGGTTACGAAAATCGGGGAACTGGACCCCATCCACGAACAGCAAGGGAGCGTCGTTGAGCACGAAGCTGGAGCGGCCGCGCCGTTCCAGGACGGTCGGCTGTCCGTTGCGTCCCTCCCGGTAGGTCAGCTGTGGCGCGTTGCGTTTCAGCGCTTCCCAAGCGTTCGAGGCGCCCGAGCGCGCGATCTGCTCCTGGGTGATGAAAATGCGGTCACCGGAGGAGGGCACGGTGTCGTGTGTCCCGTGCATGTGGGCGCAGGCGCTGAGGAAGGCGAGCGCGCAGCAAAAGGGAAGGCGTGACTGCATGGGGACCTCGAGGGTCCGGGGGTCCCTGCACGTTACGGTGCGCGCGGGCGCCGTCAAGGATAGCTTTCACGCCTCCCATGCAAATCCTCCTGCTGCTCGCACTTGCTCAGCTGCCGCGTGATTCGCTTCCGCCTCCCCGCGGGTTCGTCAACGACTTTGCGGGAGTGATCGACTCGCAAGCGGCGGCCCGGATGGAAGCCTCGCTGTTGGAGGTGCAGCAGCTCACGCACGGTGATATCGCCGTCGTGACGCTGTGGGACATCGGCAACCGCGAAGCCAGTGAGGTGGCACGCCAGATCGGTCGCCAGTGGAAGCTGGGCGGGTCCGGCCCGG
>DASTHG010000286.1:0-14995 GCA_035718325.1 Gemmatimonadales bacterium
GGGCGATCTCCGAGCTGTAAATCAGCCCGTTGTACCAGTACGCCGACCAGGAGCCCGCGATCTCCAGCTTCGTCGAGTCCATCGGGCCGCGGTCGAAGAAGGCGATCTCCACCGGATGCGCGGCGTCGGTCCAGTCGAACACCGACACGCCGCCCTGATACCAGCCCTGCACCATGATGTCACGGCCGGGGACGGGAATGAGGTTGCCGTTATGCGCGACGCAATTCTCCTTGTCGGTCTGCGGTGCCGGCAGCTTGTAATAACCCGCGAAGGTAAGCGCGCCGTTGGCGATCGTGAACAGGGCGTCGGCGCCCCACTGCGGCCGATCGGTCTTGCGGCACTTGGGCCCGATGCCGCCACCCCACTCGTCGGTGAACAGCACCTTGGTGCCGTCGTTGTTGAACGTCGCCGAGTGCCAGTAGGAGAAATTCGAATCGGAGGCGGCCGCGATGCGGGCAGGATGGGCCGCGTCCGTGATGTCGAGCAGCAGGCCGTACTCGGCGCACGCGCCCGCGCCGATCCCGAGCGCGGGATACACCGTGACATCGTGGCACTGGTCGGGTCCGCGATTCGTCGGGGGACCCTTCATCATGACGTCGACGATCCCCTGGATCGCTTTGCGGAGTGCCGCGCTGTCGGCAGCCGTGGGAGCGCCGCTGCCGCCGCGCGCTCGCACCACGCTGTCGAGCAGCGGGGTCACGAACCCTTGAGCCGGCATGGAGAAGGCCTGACCCTCCATGATCACGGCGAACCCGCCGGCTGCGTTGAGGGAGTCGACCGTCTTCGTGGCCTGCATCGAATCGACCGGCGCCATGCCGTGGGCGGTGACCTTCAAGAGCCCCTCGAAGATCCGCGGGCGATTGACGATCTGTGCTTTCTCGGGTGAGGCGAGGGGAACGCGGATCACGTCGAGCCGGTAGAGCGCGGAGCTCGTGTCCTGGTCCGGGGAAGCGCCAACGCATCCCGCGAGCTCATCTGCCGGCCGCACCCCTGCTTGTCCGGAGACGTAGATGAACACCGCCCCCGTGTCGCGCGAGTCGGTCACCACGGTGTGCGTGTGCGAGCCACGGCAGGTTTGCACCGCCGCGACCTTCCTGGGATGCGCGAGGTCGGAGATATCGTAGATACGGATGCCGCGGAAGCGGTCGGGACTCGATGTGGCCTGTATGCCCTGGGTGCCGCAGTCGATGCGGCCCCCGGTGTCTTCCCCCGAAACGAACAACAGATTGCGATAGACCGACACGTCGCTTTGCATGTCCGGACAGATGTTCAAGGTCGTCCGGGTGGGGTGCGCCGGATCGGCGACGTCCCACACCTGGAAGCCGCGGAAACTCCCTTGCACGACGTAGTGCCCCCGAAACGCGATGTCGGAGTTCATGTAGCCGAAATCGCCGGGTTCGTTCGGGGTGAACTCCTTGGGGGGGGCGCTGGTGGACACGAGACGCATGTTCCAGGCCGCCTGGGCCGCATTCATCCAGCCGGCGCGGAGCCCCACACGCGGGTCGGGGCTGGGTTGCTGAGCGACGGCGCGCGTGGCGAAGGCGCCCGCAATCACAAGGATGGCGACGGCGGACTGGCGACGAATCACGGTGACCTCTGGGTGATGTGAGGCCCGAAAAGTCGCCCGGTCGGCGCGCGGGCGTAAGACCCGCATATTTCCGAGATGCTCTCGTCACCCTTCCTCCTGGAGCTCGAGCGCGCCCGGAACGTCCTCATCGCCGGCATCGGCGGCGGCTTCGACGTGTTCAGCGGGTTGCCGCTCTATTTCGGTCTGCAGGCGGAGGGCAAGCAGGTCCACCTGGCCAATCTGTCGTTTTCCCAGTTGCCCCCCGCGCCCGAGGCTCGACTGGCAGCGGCCGTCCTCACCGTCACGACCGCGACGCCCCGCGTGACGAACTATTTCCCCGAGAAGCATTTGTGCCAGTGGTTTCGCGGCCAAGGCCAGGACATCGCGATCTATTGTTTCGAGCGCACCGGGGTCCAGCCGCTGCTGGAGGCCTACCGTGTGCTGGTCGCTCACCTCGGGGTGGACACCGTGATCCTCGTCGACGGTGGGACCGATAGCCTGATGCGGGGCGACGAACACGGCCTCGGCACACCGCAGGAGGACATCGCCAGCATCACGGCGGTGCACGAGCTCAAGGTGGAGCGCAAGCTGCTCGCCTGCCTGGGATTCGGCATCGACCATTATCACGGCGTCTGCCACGCGCAGTTCCTGGAGGCCGTGGCCGAATTGACACGACGGGGCGGGTATCTCGGGACGGTCTCACTCCTCGCAGACATGCCGGAAGTGCGGCGCTATCGAGAAGCCACGGAGACGGTGTTCGCCCTGATGCCGCACCATATCAGCATCGTGTCGAGTTCCATCCTGTCGGCGCTCGAGGGGATGTACGGCGACCACCATGCGACCGATCGCACCGAGGGGAGCCAACTGTGGATCAACCCGCTCATGCCGATCTACTGGTGCTTCCGCCTGGCCCCGGTTGCCGAGCGCATTCTGTATCGCGATGCGATGCTCGACACGCGCTCCTACATGGACATCAATTACGTCATCGATGAGTTTCGGCGGCGCTGCGCGGCGATTCGGCCGCCGCGGGCCATTCCTCTCTGAGGGAGATTGACATGCGCGTGTTTGCCCTGATCGCGGTGGTGAGCGGCCTGATCCTCGGCGGCGGTGGTGCACGGCGTCCGCTGGACAACCATCTCGCCCGCACGCCCCCGATGGGATGGAACAGCTGGAATCATTTTGGCTGCGACGTGAGCGCCCAGCTGATCCGGGAGACTGCCGACGCGATGGTCGCGAGCGGACTGCGGGATGCCGGCTATCAGTACGTCGTGATCGACGATTGCTGGCAGGTGGCACGCGACGCGGGGGGACGCCTCGTGGCCGATTCGGTGCGCTTCCCCGGTGGGATGAAACCGCTGGCCGATTACGTCCACAGTCGTGGTCTCAAGTTCGGCATCTACACCGACGCCGGCCGCCGCACGTGTCAGGGGCGGCCGGGGACGTACGGGTCGGAGGACGTCGACGCCCGGACGTTCGCCGAGTGGGGGGTGGACTATGTGAAGGAGGACTGGTGCAACGCCCTTGGGCTCGTGCCGAGCGTGCAGTACGCCAAGTTCCGTGACGCGCTCGCGGGCGCCGGGCGGCCGATCGTTTTCAGCATCTGCGAATGGGGCTCGGCGAATCCCTGGGAATGGGGCCCGGCGACAGGCAACCTGTGGCGCACGACGAACGACATCGACGACAGCTGGACGAGCATGCTCTCGAACCTCGATATCTCGGGTCAGCACGCCGCAGCGACCCGTCCGGGCGCGTGGAATGATCCCGACATGCTCGAGATCGGCAACGGCGGCATGACCGACGACGAGTACCGCGCGCATTTCAGTCTGTGGGCGATCATGGCGGCGCCGCTGATCGCGGGGAACGACGTGCGCACGATGTCTCAGGCGACCCACGAGATTCTGACCAACCGCGAGGTCATCGCGGTGGATCAAGACTCCCTGGGCGTGCAGGGGACGGTAGTCGAGGAGCGTACGCCGGAGCTGCAGGTGTGGATGAAGCCGCTCAAGGACGGCAGCCGGGCGGTGGTGCTGCTGAATCGTTCCACCTTACAGACCGTGATCGCGGCGTCGTGGTGGAGACTGCGCCTCAGCGGACCCGCGCACGTGCACGACCTGTGGAGTCACGCGGACCTGGGGACGTTCAGCGACCACTTCAGCGCGACGGTGCCGGCGCATGGGGCGGTGATGCTGCGGGTGAGTCCGGAAGGGAAGTAGAACCTCGACCTACGGCTATCAGCTATCGGCTATCGGCTATCAATTCAAGACCGATAGCTGATAGCCGATAACTGATAGCGCATAGCTTCACAGCGAGCGCAGCGAATCCGTCTCCTGTGCGAGCGCGTCGAGGAATTGCTGCATTTCGAGTGCGCGCCGCTGGCCCTCGCGCTTCGCCGCCGCCGTTTGGAGGCGTCCCGGCATGTCGTGCAGCTGCTGGCGGACGACGTCGACTGCGTGTGGCAGGTCCGGCGTGAACTTCTCCCGCGTCGTGAGCGAGACGATCCGCGCCACGTCGATCGCTCCCATGAAGTCGAGGATGTCGGCATCGCGGAACAGGATCGCGACGGCCACCGTGTCGGGAGGACGGTAGTACTGGTGGTGATCGATGATCTCCTTCACGAGCGCCGCCTTCTCCATCGGGAATCCCGCCTCACGCAGCACCGTATCGACCACCTGGATCCCCCGGTCGCCGTGGTCGACTCCCGGGATCGCATAGGGCGGCAGACCCCCCATGTCGTGCAGGTAGGACGCGGCGTAGAGGGCGTCGGTATCGACCGCGACCCCCTCGGCCCTGGCGAGCGCCACGGTCATGGCATAGTCGCGTCGGCCGTGCGCCGGTCCCCAGGCGGTGTGCTGCAGGTGCGCCTCGGCGAACGTGCGCACATTGTCGCGCCAGTCGCCCGGCGGGCGATGAGCGGCGGTGGCCGGGGCGCAGGCCAGGATTAGAAGCGGCAGTAGTTTCAGCGACGGGCGCATGCAGGGCTCGCGAAATTTTGGACCCTGGCAATATGAGGGTGCGGATGAACTACGACGAGGCCGTGGCAGCGCGCGTCCGTCGGATGCTCTTGCGGCGACGAGGCGTGGTGGAGAAACGAATGGTGGGAGGACTGTCCTTCATGATCCGCGGCAGCATGTGCTGTGGAGTCACCGGGGACAAGCTCATGGTTCGCGTGGGACCTGAAGCGCGCGAGCGCGTGCTCGCGAAACCCCACACCGAACCGATGCGCTTCGCCGGGCGAGCGCTGGCGGGCTTCATCTGTGTGAAGCCCGCCGGCTACCGCAGCGATCGCGCCCTGAACGCGTGGCTCCAACGCGGCATCGACTTCGTGGCGACTCTGCCGGCTCGACGGGTCACGCCCCGCCGAGGAAACGCGTGAGCGGGTCCCAGTAGTTCGATTTCCATCCGGACGCCAGGTGATCGGCCTGGCCCGTCGGGAATCCGGCGTGGTCGAAGACGAGGCGTGTCCCCGTTCCTTCGGCCTTCAGCTCGAACCGCACGATCGAATAGACGCCGTGGTCCCACCCCTCCGAGCGCCACGCCTGCACGATGCGCTCGTTCGACACCAGCTCGATGTTCCGCCCCTTGATCCGGGCTCCAAACAGGGACAATGCTCCACCGGCGTTGCGGTCGATCGTCGTCGCCTGGCCTCCGGTGACCTGGGCAAACTGCTTCTCGTCCAGCAAGGCTTCATACAGACGTGATGGAGGGCTCTTGAACGTGACCTCCTGGTGAATCGCCTCGGCAGTTCGTGAGATCCCGGGATTCTGCACTCGCGCCGAGACGGCCCGGAGCCGGCCGAGCAGCGAAAGCGGGAGCAGGGCGGCGAGCTGCGTAGCAAAGCTGCGGCGCGTGACCTGAGGCGAATCCATGCGACCTCCACGAGCGGGACAGGGTAGATTATTAAACATAAATGTTTAATATTATCGAGGAGCATACACGGAGCCCGCGGATGGCGTCAAGCGCGACCCGACCCCCGACGGACGATCAGCTCGACCTGTTGTTCCACGCGCTGGGGCATCGCACGCGGCGGGCGCTCCTGGCGCATCTCGCGCGGCGGCCGGCGCGGGTGACCGAGCTGGCCCGGCCGTTCGCGATGTCGCTGCCCGCCGTCTCACGCCACATCCGCGTGCTCGAGCGGGCACGGCTCGTGCGGCGAACCGTCGATGGCCGCGTGCATCACTGCGCGCCGAACTTCGCTCCGTTGCGCACTGTGGAAGCGTGGGTGCACCACTACCGGCGGTTCTGGGAGGGGCAGCTCGAGGCCTTGGCTCGGTACACCGCGAAGGAGCCGTCATGACGGATCCGTCGAGGACGCTCGTCGTGCGCAAGACAATTGCTGCCACTCCGGAGCGGCTGTTCGCGGCCTGGACAGAGCCGGCTGCACTGCGGCAGTGGTGGGGTCCGGAGGGGGTCACCTGCATCGACCCGCAGGTCGATCTCCGCGTGGGCGGCCGCTACCGGATCGGGAACCGGCTTTCCGATGGATCGATCCTCTGGATTATCGGGGAGTTTGAAGCCGTCGAGCCCCCCCATCGCCTGGTCTACACCTGGCATCTCGAGAGCGGGGCCGAGAGCACCGAGCGCGTGACGGTGCGCTTCGAAGGACACGGATCCGTCACCGAGGTCATTGTCACGCACGCGCTTATCGCCACGGAGATGCTGCGCGATCAGCACCGGCACGGGTGGGAGGGTTGCCTCGAAGGCCTCGGGCGCTACGCTGCGTCGACGCATCAGTAGTGTGGGTGCCACCTCCGGGAGCACTCGCCCCTAAGCGAGTGTATTAGCTGGCGTCACCGATGGCAGGGGGTCGTGACGCCAGCTCGGTCCCAACCGCGACTAGCCCTCTCTCTCAGGGCTTTCCCGATGCGGGAACTGCTCCCTCAAGTAGCCTGTACCCGCTGATGGGCACTGAACCGCTCCGGATTCTCCACCTCGAGGATGACCCTGCGGATGCCGAGCGCGTCCAGGGTGAGCTGGCGCGTACGGGCCTGAGCGGCACGTTCCTGCGCGTCAACTCGAAAGACGAGTTCGTGCGCGCCGTCGCCGACTTCAAACCGGATATCGTACTCTCCGATCATTCCCTGGGCAGCTTCGGCGCGGGCGCGGTGCTCGAGCACTTGCGCGCGGTTCATCCGACGACGCCGGTGATCGTGGTGACGGGGGCGTCGAGCGAGGACCTGATCGTCGGCTACATCAAAGCGGGCATTGCCGACTTCGTATCCAAGTCAAACCTCATGCGGCTGCGCCCTGCAGTGGAAACGGCGCTCGCCGCGCGTCGCAAACTCGGGCGGTTGACGCCGCGCCAGATCGAAGTGCTGGGGTTCATTGCCAAGGGGCATTCGACCGCTGAAATCGCGCGTCAGCTCCAGCTCAGCATCAAGACGATCGAGACGCATCGCATGGCGTTGATGGACCGGCTCGGGATTCACCAACTGGCCGGCCTGATCCGGTTTGCCATTGTCGTGGGGCTGGTACCACTCGACTTGTAGATATTGGCGGTCTTGCCGGTCATGTCTTTGCGCGGGCGCTGACCGCGAGCGCGCGTATCAACGTTGGTGCAGGTGCGTGGACGATGGTGGAGGATGGTGGAGGTTGATCGCGCACCGAACAACCAGCGCCAACCTCCACCATCCTTCACCAACCTCCAAGACCTCCCCAATGCATATTGAGTCCCGATGCGATCCCGGCGCCTCCCCCTCTGGGCATTCGTTTCGGCCGCGTGGTTCGGCCCAGCGATCCTCGCGGTCTTCGAGGCGTACGCGCAGGGCCGGCTTGGCAGCCGCGCGCCCCCGAACTGGAAGAGCATCATATGGGAGGGCGGCGACTGGCTGATCTGCGCCCTCCTCACGCCGGCCATCTTCTGGATGGCGCGCCGCTTTCCTCTCACGCGGGGCAGCGTCGTCCGCCATCTGCCCGTGCACTTCGCGGCGGCGATCGCGCTGTGCGTCGCATGGGCCGGGTTGGGCACGCTGCTGAGTCTTGCGATGCTGCATGCGACACCGTACGGGGGCGGTGCGCTCAGCTGGCTCTTCACCACGCTGCCCTTCGGCGTCGCGGTGTACTTCGCGGTGCTGGGGGTAGCCCACGCCGCCGCCTTTTTTCTGGAAGCCCGCGAGCGCGAAACGCAGGCGGCTCGTCTTTCCGCGCAGCTGGCCGACGCCCGGCTCGGCGCGCTGCGCATGCAACTGCAGCCGCACTTCCTCTTCAACAGTCTCAACGCCATCACCGTCACGGTGCGCGATCGCGACACCGCCACCGCCACGCGACTGCTCGAGCAGCTGGGGGATGTGCTGCGCCGCGTCATGCGTCCCGACCGCCCGGCGGAAGTGACGCTGGCCGAAGAGCTGGAGTTCGTGCGGCAATACCTGGCGATCGAAGCGGTGCGCTTTCCCGACCGTCTGCGCCCCACGTTCGCGATCGACCCGGGGTTGCGCGGGACGGCGGTCCCCGAATTCGTGCTGCAGCCGCTGGTCGAGAACGCCCTGCGCCACGGCCTGGCCCGCCGCGTGACGGCCTCGCTGCTCAAGATCGAGGCCCGTCGCGAAGGTGACGAGCTGGTGCTGGCAGTGACCGACGACGGGCCAGGGCCCGGCGGCACCCCCGAGGAGGCGACGACGGGCGTAGGGCTCGCCAACCTGCGCGAGCGCCTGGCGTCGCTCTACGGGGCGCGGGCGCGACTCGAGCTTGTGGCGACACCCGAGGGCGGGGCCGTGGCCATGGTGCGGCTGCCGTATCGGGAGCTGGAGCTGCCACGTGGCTGAATACCGGGCGCTGATCGTGGACGACGAACCACTGGCGCGCCGCGGGATCCGACAGCTGCTCGCTCCGTACTCCGATGTGCGGGTGGTGGGGGAGTGCCGCGACGGCCGCGAGGCCCTGCAGGCCTTGACCAAGGAGCAACCGGACCTCGTCTTCCTCGACGTCCAGATGCCGGGGCTCGACGGCTTCGGGGTGATCCGGGTGCAGGGGGTCGAGCGCATGCCGCTGACGGTGTTCGTCACGGCGCACGACGATTTCGCCGTGCGCGCGTTCGAGACCGAGGCGCTCGACTATCTCGTGAAACCGCTCTCCGAGACGCGCTTCCGAACGACGATGAAGCGGGTGCTCGAGCGGCTGCGGGCCCGCCACGGCGAGCGCGTCGCCGTGCCCACCGGCTCGGGCGAGCTGCTGCTCGACGCCGGTGAGATCGACTGGATCGAGGCGTGCGACGATTATGCCGCGGTGCACGCGGGCCGGGCGCAGTACCGCGTCCGGGTGTCGCTGGTGGCGCTCGCCCGCCGCCTCGATCCGGTGCGCTTTGCCCGTATCCATCGCTCGGCGATCGTCCGGCTCGATCACATCCGGGAGATCCGGACGGGGGGTCGAGACGGGGCGATGGTGGTGCGCCTGCGCGACGGCACGGAGCTCCCGGTGAGCCGCCGGCGCCTGTCCGAGCTGAAGCAGCGGTTCCGCCCGATCGACCGTTGACCGCCGGTTCGCGACCGCTCGCCGCGCGGCGTTTGACCGCTGTGCCGCCCGGGTGGAGCTTCGTGGCCGATGCCTGCGAGCGTCGCCACCGACACCACTGCCGCGACCGGGCGATCCACGCGGATCGCGTCGATCGACGTCGTGCGCGGGGCGGTCATGATCCTCATGGCGATCGACCATGTGCGGGTCTATTCCGGCCTTCCCGCCGGCGGCCCCACGCCCGGGATCTTCTTCACCCGCTGGGTCACCCACTTCTGCGCCCCGGCCTTCATCTTCCTCGCCGGCACGAGCGCGTTCTTCTACGGACGCAAGCATGCCGACCTGTCGCGTTTTCTGCTGACGCGAGGGCTGTGGCTCGTGCTGCTCGAGCTGACCGTGCTGCGCGTGGCCTGGACCTTCAATTTCGATTTCGCGCAGTACGAGATGGCGGGCGTGATCTGGGTGATCGGGTGGTGCATGATCATGCTGGCGGGACTGGTGCGCCTGCCGCTCGGCGTCGTGGGGGCGCTCGGGGTCGCGATCATCGCGGGTCACAACCTGCTCGACGCGTACGTCTATCCCACGCTGCTTCCCACGCTCGGCAACACCTTCGGCTCGGCGCTCTGGAAGATCTTCTACGTGGGATTCTTCGCGGGGCCGATCGCCTTCAGCGCCAACGGTCCCACCCTGATCGTGCTGTATTCGATCATTCCGTGGGTCGGCGTCATGGCGGCAGGCTACGCTTTCGGAAAGGTGCTGACGTGGGAGCCCGAGCGGCGCACGAGGTGGTGCGTGACGATCGGGCTCGGGGCCATGGCGCTGTTCGTCGTGCTGCGGGGATTCAATCTCTACGGCGACCCGCGTCCGTGGAGCACCGTGGCTCGGCCCAACGGTCCGCCCCCCATGCCGGCCCTGCTGGCGTTCTTGAACGCGAACAAATACCCGGCGTCACTCTTGTTCCTCCTGATGACGCTGGGACCAACCATCGCCCTCATGCCACTGCTCGAGCGTACCCGCGGCGCCGTGGCGCGGTTCATTACCGTATTCGGTCGCGTGCCGTTCTTCTACTACATGCTGCACATTCCGCTGATTCACGCACTGGCGTTGATCGTTTCGAAAGTCCGCGAAGGCGGGGTGAACCCCTGGCTCTTCACGAACCACCCGATGGGGAATCCGCCGCCGCCCGAAGGCTATCCCTGGAGCCTGCCGCTGCTCTATCTCGTCTGGGCGGTGACGATCGCGTTGCTGTATCCGGCGTGCCGCTGGTTCGCCAACCGCAAGGCACAGGGGACCGAATGGTGGCTCCGCTTTCTCTGACGTGACGCTCACGGCCCATCCGACGGGCTACCCGGCGCCGGGCGATCTGCCGTGCCCGTGACGCTCGATACGCTGTTCCACGACGCCGTCCGGACGATCGACGCCGGTGACGTGGCGGCGCTCGGACGTCTCCTCGAGGCGCATCCCGAGCTCGTTCGCGAGCGCCTCGACGTCCCCGGTCCGTGGCTGCGCGACGTCGTCGGGAATGCGCTCGACCGCTTCTTCGCCCGGCCCTACCTCCTCTGGTTCGTCGCCGAAGATCCGGTCCGTCGGGGTACTTTGCCGTCCAACATTGCAGCCGTCACGCAGGCGATCATCGAGGTGGCGCGGCGGGAACGGGTCGCATCGTTGCAGGAGCAGCTCGACTACGCGTTACGGCTCGTCGCGTGGTCGTGGATCGCGCGAGAGTGCGGCGTGCAGATCGCACTCATCGACGTCCTGGTCGATGCAGGCGCCAGTCCCGCGGGATTTCCCGACGACGCCCTCGTCAACCACAACTTCGCGGCTGCCGCGCACCTCGTGGCGCGCGGGGCGCCGCTGACCCTCGCGACGGCACTCAGCCTGGAGCGGTACGACGACGCCAGGCGACTCCTGCCCGAGACGAGCGCCCGCGCCAAACAATTCGCGTTCATCCTCACGGCGCTCAACGGACGCGCGGAGGGACTGCGGCTCATGATCGCTGCGGGGATCGACGTGCACGCGGTGAGCCACGATCTCTATTCCCACGCCCCGGCGCTGCATCACGCTGTGTGGTCGGGATCGCTCGAGGCGGTGCAGGTCCTGGTGGCTGCGGGTGGGGACTTGAAGCGCAGGGATACCGCCTACGATGGCACGCCGCTCGGCTGGGCGGAGCACGCCTTACGCGAGAACGCGCGCGACCCGGAGAAACAACGGCGCTACCACGACATCGTTGCGTACCTCGAGGATCTCGAGTAACCTTGGCCTCGCGTACCAGGGCGCACCCCGTCCGCGGGAAGGGCCGAGCCCACCTGAACTGCTGTCCAGCAGTACAACTTCCGATCTTCTTTCGGCCCGACGAGCGGACGCGGGCGGTCAGTGAAAGGAGATCGCATGTCCGATCCCATCGCCCGTCTCCCGGCGCGTCCGTCGCTCGAGCAGCTTCGCAAACAGGCCAAAGATTCGAGTCACGCGAGCGGCATCCCGCTGCACCAGGCGCAGCTCGACCTCGCGCGTCGCTACGGCTTCGAGAGTTGGCCCAAACTCTTGCACTCCGTCGAGGCGGCCGACCCCTCCAATCGCCTGGCGCAGCTCGAGCGCCTGGCCGACGATCTCGTCAGTGTCGCCCAGTCCCAGGACGCTGACGCCGAGCGCCGTGTCTTCGATCTCATCGGGCGGACCTATCCCCACCCCGACCGTCGCACCCAGTTGCAGCACTATCTGGCCGCGTTGCGAGGGGCGGAACACCGCGTCGAGGACCTGACGCTCGCCGATGCGCGGCTGATCGTGGCCCGGAAGTTCGGCTGCGAGACCTGGTCAGAGCTCGCCGGGGTGGCGGGTTCGCCATCCATCGGCCGGTCCTCTCCGTCGGATGCCTCTCGGCTCTCGCCGTTCTACACGATCGATCCTGTCGAACCGCGTGTTACGGTGCGGCCTCCTCTCTCGGAGCACGATTGGGACGACGTATTCGACCTCATGCGCGAGCTGCGGCTCACCGACCTGGAGACGAGTGGTCAGCTGACCGATGCGGGGCTTGCCCGGCTGGCCCGACGCGCCCGCGTCACGCGGCTCAACCTCGGCGACGGTCGAAGGCTCACAGACGACGGGTTGCAAGCGCTCGCCGAGCTCGACGGGCTGGAGGAGCTGGAGCTGGGCGGACCTTCGTGCAAGATCACCGACCGCGGTCTCGAACCGCTGCGCCAGCTCACCAGTTTGCGGCGTCTGGAGCTGAGCTGGGCACCGCGGATCAGCGACGCCGGCGTGACGCATTTGCGCGGGTGCGATCGGCTCGAGAACGTCGGCCTGATGGGTACGCCCACGGGGGACGGCGCCATCGCCGCCCTCGCCGGAAAGGAGCGGCTACGGCGTCTCCGCACCGGGAAGCAGGTCACCGACGCCGGGCTCGGTCTGCTGCGCCAGATCCCCATCTTCGCATCGTGGCATGGAGGCGAGGGCGAGCTCGAAATGATGACCTTCGACACCGGGCCGAATCACCTCATCGTGGACGGCACGTTCTCGGACGGTGGGATCGCCACCCTCGCGACGCTCCACGGTGTGTTCGGTTTGAGCTTCTTCTGGCACACGAGCGGCTTCCATGCCGCCGCCTTGTCCGCACTCCGGGCCATGCCGCACCTCGCGTTCCTCGGACTGCAGGGACCGCTGTGTACCGATGCGGCGATGCAGGAGATCGGAATGCTGCCTCGCCTGCGCATGCTCCAGGCACAGGATACCGTCGCCGGCGACGAGGGCTTCGCGGCGCTCAGCCGCTCACGCTCGCTGGAGTACCTCTGGGGCCGCGACAGCAAGCACCTCGGCAGCCGGGGGTTCGCAGCCCTGGCGAAGATGCCGTCGCTCAGAGGCCTTGCAGTGAGCTGCCAGCAGGTGAGCGACGATGCGCTGTCACTGCTGCCGATGTTCCCCGCGCTGCGCGAGCTCACGCCGATGGACGTGACCGATGCGGCCTTCCGGCATGTGGGACGTTGCGCGGCGTTGGAGCGGCTTTGGCTGATGTATTGTCGTGAGACGGGAGACGTCGCGACCACTCACCTCGAGGGCCTGGGGGCGCTGCAGACATATTACGCCGGTGCCACGAAGATCACCGACCGGAGCCTCGAGATTTTGGGGCGCATGCGCTCGCTCGAGCGGCTCGAATTCTATCAGTGCCTGGGACTGACCAATGCCGGACTGGCGTCGCTGGCACAGCTGCCACGCCTGCGCGCAATCGAGGTCGGCGGATCGCCCAACGTGACGCGAGCCGGGATGGCCGTGTTTGCCCCGGGGATTCGTACACGCTACTGGTTTTGAGGAGCGCATCATGAGCGCGGAGCCGCGTATCGTAGCGCCGGTGAGCCGCATTCTTGCGGTCGGCGACGTCGCGCACAGCCTCGCTTTCTACTGCGGTGTGCTCGGTTTCGAGTCTCGTCCACCCGCGGTCGTCTGCGGCCCTGCCCGCATCGAGCTCGTTGCGTCGGAGTCGGCGCCCGACAGCACCGGAGCGATGCGTCCCCGCGGAGCGGCGATGGTGTTTTTCCAGGTGGACGATGTCGCGGGGTTCCGGGAGGCGGTCGTCCGGCGCGGTGGGCGTCCGAGCGACCTCGAGCAGGTCAACTGGATCAAGATGCGGGTGTTCCAGCTGCAAGACCCCGATGGCCACACGCTCTGGTTCGCTCAGTCGTTCCAGGAACCCGATCGACCGAGGGAGCCGTCGCGGCAGCTGATGCAGATGCTGCCCGGACTGCCGTTGTCGGATGTCGCTCGCGGTGTCGAGTACTACCAGCGGGTGCTGGGCTTCCACGTGAATTACGTCCAGTCGGACCTCGGCGTGATGGACCGAGATGACGTCACGGTCCTGTTGGTCCAACGAACACCGGAGCACGCAGGCGTTTCGTTCTGTGAGGCGTACGTGCGCGACGCCGACGCGCTGCATGCCGAGCTGGTCGGCCGCGGGGCTGACGTATTGGGCGAGCCGGTGAGCCATCCGTGGGGGCTGCGCGATTTTTCTGTGCTTGACCTCGAAAGGAACCGGATTACGTTCGCTCAGCCGTTCGAGTAACCCTTCCCTGACGAGGCTCGAGTGCGCCGTTTCCTTCGCTGGGCTCGCAACCTTCTGCTGGCCCTGGTCGCCATCGTGCTGGTGGCGTACGGCGTCATCTACGTCCTCTCGCAACGGACGCTGCGGCGTGCCTACGGCGAGCCGCTCGTTTCGTTGATCATCCCCGCCGACAGCCCCGCGATCGCCGAAGGCAAACGGCTGGCACAGCTGCGTGGTTGTTCCGGCGGGTGTCACGGACACGAGATCGAGGGCGCCACCTTTCTCGATGATCCGCTGCTGGCCCGCATCGTCGCCCCCAATCTGACCGAGGCCGTGCGGCGGTACTCCGATGCCGATCTGGCCCGCATCATCCGGCGCGGCGTCCGTCCCGACAGTCATAGCGTCGTCGTCATGCCCGCGGAGATGTTCAGCGTGCTGAGCGACGCCGACCTGGCGAAGATCATCGCGTACCTGCGCAGCGTACCGCGCATGCCCGGCCCGCTGCCGGATGTCCGGCTCGGGCCCCTCGCACGGCTGGGCATCGTTCTGAAGCAGTACGAGCCTGCGGTCACCCTCGTGCACCGTGCCGACTCGTTGACCGCGACGTATCCGGGACCCGGCGCCGCCACCGCGCGCGGCGCCTATCTGGCGCGCACCAGCTGCACCGAGTGCCATGGGCTCCAGTTGACGGGCTCGGACGTCGGAGGAACGAAGACACCCGATTTGAAGATCGCGGCGGGGTACTCGAGCGAGGCGTTCACGCGTCTGATGCGGACCGGACAAGGCCTGGGGGACCGCAAGCTCGGAATGATGGGCGAGGTCGCGCGCGGCAGGTTCACGCACTTCACCGATGCGGAAATCGCCGCGCTGCGGACCTACTTGCTGGCGCGGGCCCGCGCCGGGACCAGTTGATGCGGCGGGAACTACTGACGCTCGGGCTAACGCTGCTGCAGCCGATA
>DASTHG010000287.1:0-26284 GCA_035718325.1 Gemmatimonadales bacterium
TGAGAAGTGAGGGGCCGGGTCCGAGAACCCGGCCTCTCGCTTTCTCCCCCAACCTCATGCGCATCATCCTCCTCGGAACCGGCGCCGGCGGCGGTGTGCCGCAATGGAACTGCGGCTGCGTCAACTGTCGCGCGGCGCGCGCGCGCGGCCGCGGCCGCACGCAGACGTCCGTCGCCGTTAGTGCGGACGGCGCACGCAGGGTCCTGCTGAACGCCTCCCCCGACTTACGCGTGCAGCTCGCCGCCCACGCGCCATTGTGGCCTGTGGAGACGCGCGATTCTGCCATCCGGGCCGTCGTCCTGACTGACGGTGAGATCGACCACACACTAGGTTTGCTACTGTTGCGGGAGGGGACCTCTCCGATGCCCGTGTACGCGCCCAACGGCGTGGCTGCGCTGCTCGCCGGTCCATGGCCGCTTACCACCGTCCTCGAGTCGTACTCTGGAATCGACATGCGCCCACTCCCGCCCCGGCGTTCCACCGCGTTGGCCGGTGCCGACGGCCGCTCTCTCGACCTCACGTGCACCGCGGTCCCCCTGAGTCGGCGACCGCCGCGCTACGCGTCAGCAACCGCGGCCGGTGACTTCGAGGTGGCGTTGCGCATTCAGGACCCCGCGACCGGTGGCAGCTTCGCCTATGTGCCGGTTGCCGGCGCGGTGGACGACGACGTCTGCGCGCTCGCCGCTGGTGCCGATCTGTTGTGCTTCGACGGGACGTTCTGGTCCGACGACGAGCTGCACGCGCTCGGCGTCGTCGCGCCCAGCGCTCGCGCGATGGGTCATGTTCCACTCGGCGGACCGGACGGGAGCCTGGGGCGTTTGCCGCATGTCGGGGCGAAGCGCACTGTGCTGGTGCACATCAACAACACCAATCCCATCCTCGCGACCGACTCGCCCGAACGCTCGCAGGTAACTGCGGCCGGCGTGGAGATCGGCGAAGACGGGATGGACTTCACGCTATGACGAGTGCGGTGCGGAGTCCCTATGACGATGCCCGCGCTCCATGGTCCCCGGAAGAGCTCGAGCGGCAGCTGCGGGCCTTCGGCGAAACACGCTATCACAACCGCCATCCCTTCAATCAGCGCATGCACAAGGGCGAGTTGTCCCGCGCGGAGCTGCAGCTCTGGGTGGCGAACCGCTATTGCTACCAGCAGGCCATTCCCCTCAAGGACGCCGCGATCCTGTCCAACTGTCCCGAGCAGGCGGTGCGGCGCGCCTGGATCCAACGCATCATCGATCATGACGGCCGTGCGGAGAGCGAGGGCGGCCTCGAAGCCTGGCTCCGCCTCGCCGACGCGATGGGAGTATCGCGTGACGTCCTGCTTTCGGGGACGTGGGTCCTGCCTGGCGTTCAGTTCGCTGTGGATGCCTACGTGCACTTCTGCCGCACCCGACCCTGGCTCGAAGCGGTGGCGGCGTCCCTGACGGAGCTGTTCGCGCCGACGATCGTCAGCGAGCGGCTCGCCGCCATCCTCACCCACTATGCCTGGATCGAGCCGGAGGGCCTGCAATACTTCCGCAACCGGTTGTCGCAAGCGCCACGGGACGCCGAGTACGCGCTCGGTTTGGTGCTGGAACGCTGCGTCACGCGGGAATGGCAGGACCGGGCCGTGGCCGCGCTGAACTTCAAGTGCGACGTGCTCTGGTCGCTGCTCGATGCCGTGGCGCAGGGTGCGATTCCGGAGGGCTCGCCATGACGCCGCGCGTCGCCGCGAAGGCACGATTGCAATGGGACGGCGTACGCAATCGCCACATTCTTTTGTATCCCGAAGGACTGGTGGCCCTGAATCCAACGGCGGCCGAGATCCTCGGGTTGTGCGACGGGCGGCGCACCGTTGAGGAGATCGTCGCCGAGCTACGGAGCAAGTACGAGTCGCAGGACATTACCGCCGACGTCCAGGAGCTGCTCGCGGGACTCGCGGCGAAGGGGCTGGTGACCTACGACGCCTAGACCGCTCTGGCTCCTCGCCGAGCTCACCTACCGGTGTCCGTTGCAGTGCCCCTACTGCTCCAATCCCCTGGACTTTGCCGGCCGCCGTTTCCAGCCCGAGCTGACGACCGAGGAGTGGTGCCGCGTGTTTCGGGAAGCGCACGAGCTGGGCGTGGTGCAGCTCGGTCTCTCGGGCGGTGAACCGACGCTCCGGCCCGATCTGACCGCGCTGGTGCGTTGCGCGAAGCAGCTCGGTCTCTACTCCACGCTCGTGACGTCGGCGTATCGCTTGAAGAAAGAGCGACTCGCCGAGCTGAAGGAAGCTGGGCTCGACCACGTGCAGATCAGCATTCAGGCGGCCGACGCCGAGCTGTCCGACCGCATCGCGGGTACCGACTCGCACGCCGACAAGCTCGCCGCCTACGAGGCGACGCGAGCGCTCGGATTTCCGCTCACCGTCAACGTGGTGCTGCACCGCGACAATCTGCACCAGGTCGAAGCCCTGATCCGGCTCGCCGAGCGGCTCGGTGCGGAGCGGATCGAGCTCGCTAACACGCAGTTTTACGGCTGGGCGCTGCACAATCGCGCCAGGCTGATGCCGACCCGGGAGCAGCTCGACGCAGGGTGGGAAGTCGTGCAGCGGGAACGACGGCGGCTCGGGACTAGGCTCGAGATTGTGTGGGTGCTCCCCGACTATCACGAAGAATTCCCCAAACCGTGCATGGGCGGGTGGGGGAACGCGTACATGACCGTCACTCCGGCCGGGGAAGTGTGGCCGTGCCACGCCGCGGGCCGGATCAAGACCCTGCGCTTCGCCAACGTTCGCGATCGCTCGCTCGCGTGGATCTGGAACGAGTCCGAGGCGTTCACGCGGTTTCGCGGAGACGCCTGGATGCCCGAGCCGTGCCGCTCGTGCGAACGAAAAACCAAGGACTTCGGGGGCTGCCGCTGCCAGGCGTTTCTTATCGCCGGCGACGCCGGGCTGACCGACCCCGTCTGCTCGCTTTCCCCGCATCGACCCCTGATCGACGCCGCCCTCGCCGGCCGGGAGGTCCGAACGGAGTGGACGTATCGCGCGACGCCCGCCTCGCGCGCGCTCGCGGGCTCATGAGCGCCACGGCCGCCATCGAGGCCCGGGGTCTCGGAAAAGACTTCGGTCCGGTGCGCGCGCTCGATTCGCTCGATCTCGACGTTGCCGCCGGGGAATTCTTCGCCCTGCTGGGCCCCAACGGGGCGGGGAAGACGACCGCGATTCATCTCCTGGCGACGCTCCTGCACCCTACCCGGGGCAGCGCCCGTGTGCTGGGGCACGACCTCGTGCGCGACGGACTCGCCGTACGTCGCGGCATCGGTCTCGTGTTCCAGGAGCCGACGCTCGATCGCGACCTCTCCATCGTCGAAAACCTGCGCTTCGCCGCTCGGCTGTGGGACCTTCCGGCGCGGGTCGCCGAGCCTCGCATCAACGGGCTGCTCGATCAATTCGGCCTGGCACCGCGGCGTGATGTGCCGGTGCGGTCGCTCTCCGGCGGCCAGCGCCGCGCGGCCGATATCGCGCGCGGGCTGTTGGCCGAGCCGCGGGTGTTGTTCTTCGACGAGCCGACCGCGGGCCTCGACCCGCAGGCCCGGCGGGCGCTGTGGGACTCGATCCACCGGCTGCGCACCGAGCGCTCCGTCACCGTCGTTCTCACCACGCATTATGTCGAAGAGGCGGAGCCCTGCGATCGCGTAGCGTTGCTCGATCATGGGCGTCTCAGCGCCCTCGGCACACCCGCTGAGCTGAAGCGCCGCGCGGGGACCGCGACGCTGGAGGGCGTCCTGCTCGCCCCAAGGGCATGATGCGCCCCCTCTACGGCATCGTCGCCCGCGAGATGATTCGTTTCCTGCGTCAGCGGGGGCGGTTGTGGAGCAGCCTCGCCCGGCCTTTCGTCTGGCTGCTGCTCGCGGGTACCGGGCTCGCCGCTGTATTCGCCGGGAGCGCCCAGCTCGACTACCGCCGCTTCATGGCGCCCGGCCTGCTCGGCATGGTCGTCTTGTTCGGCGCCTTTCTCGCTTCTCTTTCTACTGTAATAGACCGCGACGCCGGAGTATTGCGACTGCTGCTCGTTGCACCAATCCCGCGTGGAGCAGTGGTGCTCGGGAAGGTGCTGGGATCCACCGTTCTGGGCACCGCCCAGGCGATCGTGGTCGGGCTCATCCTCGTCCCCGCCGTTGGGCTGCGTCCGGGCGCCGGCGGAGTGCTGCTCGCGGGGTGCGGGATCGTGCTGGCGAGCCTGGCCACGGGCGCGCTCGGCTTGACCTTGGCTGCCACGATGCGCTCACTGGAAAACTTCTCCACGGTCATGAACTTCGTCGTCTTCCCGATGTTGTTTCTTTCCGGTGCCCTCTATCCGGTGCAGCACCTCACGGGCTGGCTGCGCGTGCTGACGTACGTGAACCCGCTCGCCTACGGCGTCGATCTCCTGAAGCACGGTCTGCTTGGGCCCTGGGCCGGGTCCGGCTTCGGCGGCGAGTGGCCCGTGCCGCTCGATGTCGTGGTGTTGTCGGTCTGCGCGATCGTCGGCACCGCCCTGGCAACGCTGCTCATCGCGCGCGAAGGCTTGACATCCCGGATCGGCGGGGGAAGTTAGGCCCGTGACGCCGCGCAGTGAGTTCCGTGTATCGGTGACGAAGGACCACCTCGTCTTCGCGTCCGCCCACTTCATCACGCTCCCCGGTCACCGCTGCGAGCCGCTGCACGGTCACAACTACCGGACGCGCGTCGCCATCGAAGGCGGGCTGGATACGGAGGCGCACTTCGTCTTCGACTTCAGCGTGCTGAAGCAACTCATGAAACGGTTGACCGACGAGATCGATCACAAGGTGCTGCTGCCGCTGGAGAGCCAGATGGTAAAGGTGTCCTCCCAGGGTGCGTCGGTCGCGGTCACGGTCGACGGGAAGCCACGCTACGTCTTCCCGGTCGAGGACTGCGCTCTGCTGCCCGTGCCCAACACCACGGTCGAGATGCTGGCGCGCTATCTCGCGCGCCGCGTCAAAGCCGAGATCGACCACGCGGCGGCGGTGCGGCTCTCGGCGATCGAGATCGAGGTAGAAGAGAACTTCGGGCAGTCGGCGACGTATCGGGAAACTCTGTCGTAAGCTCGCGGAGCGGGAACATGGCAACGAAAGATCCGACGTACGGCGAAGCCCAGATCGCGGACAAACTGAAGAGCTTGCCGGGGTGGGCATACGCAGACGGGTGGATTCATCGGACGTACACCACCGATGGTTGGCCGACCACGTTGATGCTCGTGAATCTGATCGGCTATCTCGCCGAGGCCGCCGATCATCATCCCGACCTGAACGTGAGCTGGGCGCGGGTCGTCGTGAAGCTCCAGAATCATTCTGCCGGGGGCATCACCGACAAGGACTTCGAGCTGGCGCGGCAGTTCGACGCGATCGCCCTGTGGCGTCCGTCCGGCGGCGCCCTCCGGGGGACGGCGAGGAAATTCGTTCAGCCGTGAGCGGCTTCGCGCCGCTCGTCTTGGAGCTCGATCCTCCACCCGATCCCCTCGACAGCTGCTCCCGCTGTCGCGACCTGCCGTTCCTCATCTTCCTCGATAGCGCTGCGCCGTCGGGCCCCCTGGGACGCTATTCCTTTCTCAGCGGGGATCCCGCGGTGGTGGTACGGAGCAAGGGGGAGCGGACCGAGCGGCGGACCGGCGCGGCGGGGACGTGGGAACAGGTCGCCGAGGATCCGCTCGAGTATGTGCGATCGACGGTGCTGCGTTCGCATGCCACGTCCGCCATTGCGGATCTGCCGCCGTTTCAGGGAGGGGTCGCGGGGTACATCGGGTACGACTGGGGGACGCACCTCGAACGCGTCGCACCGCCGCGATTCGATGACCTCGCGATCCCCGATTGCATGCTCGGGCTCTACGACTGGGTGATCGCGTGGGATCACGAGCAGGGGCGCGCGTGGCTGATCTCGACCGGGTTGCCGGAAACTGGTCCCGACCGCTCGCGTCGGGCCGTTGACCGGCAAGCATCGGTCCGCGCGCTGCTCGCGGGGGAGGGTCGCGCACAATCCTTGCCATCACATGCGCCGGCCCACCGACCGGCAACGACAGCGACTCTACCGCTCTACCCGCTTGCCGACGGCATCCGCTCCACATTCACGCGGTCCGGCTACTGCGCGGCCGTGCGCCGCGTGATCGACTACTTGTTCGCCGGAGACATTTTCCAGGCGAACCTGTCACACCGGTTGCAGAGCCGGCGCGCCGAGCCGCCGTTCGACCTGTATCGGCGCTTGCGCCGTCACAATCCCGCACCGTTCGCCGCGTACCTCGATTTCGGCGAGCTCGTCGTCGCCAGCTCGTCCCCGGAGCGATTCCTGCGCGTGTCTCCCGAGACCCGAGTCGTCGAAGCGCGCCCCATCAAGGGAACGCGCCCGCGCGGCCGGGATCCCGAACAGGATGCCGCGCTGCAGCTCGAGCTTCGCGAAAGCGAAAAGGACCGCGCGGAACACGTCATGATCGTGGACGTGCTGCGGAACGATCTCTCGCGCGTGTGCCGTCCCGGCAGCGTGCGCGTGCCCGAGCTGTTCGCGCTGGAGCAGTATGCGACGGTGCACCATCTCGTCAGCACGGTGGTCGGTGAGCTGGCACCGGATCGCGACGTGGTGGACCTGCTGCGCGCGGCGTTCCCCGGCGGCTCGATCACCGGCGCCCCCAAGATCCGCGCGATGCAGATCATCGCCGAGCTGGAGCCGACCGCGCGTGGGGTGTATTGCGGCTCGATTGGCTACCTGAGCGTCACCGGCGCCCTCGACACGAGCATCGTGATTCGCGCCTATCTGGTACTCGGGGAGGACGTCTACTTCCAGGTCGGTGGCGGAATCGTGGCGGATTCCGATCCCGAGCAGGAGTACCGCGAGACGCTGGACAAAGCGCGCGGTCTGATCGACGCGCTTGGCGCTACGTGATGCGCACGATCCACGACTCGGGCCACCGGGTCCGGACGCAACCGTCGAGTCCCCACAGCCGGCCCGCCCGCGAGAAGAAGAACGCGATCATGCAGGCGCCGAGCACCACATGGAACCCCTGCTGGCTGAATCCCATCCATTGAGTCGCCAGGCCGTAATTCAGCACCAGCCAGAGCCCGAGCGCCGCCGCGACCGGCGTGAGCAACCCGAGCATCAACCCGATGCCTACGGCCGCCTCACCGAACGCGGTGAGCTGCGCGAACAGCGCACTGTGCGGGAGGACGGTCTGCTCCAAGAAGCCTTTCACAAACCCGATCGGATTTCCGTCGGCGTACTTGGCGATCAGGATCGGCATAGTATGGAGCCACCGACCCGACGCCGTGGGCACGGGGAGAAATCCCCACGCGAGGGTGATGCTCAGCTTGGTCACGACGCCCTTCAGGAACCATAGGCCCACCACGATTCTGAGGGCGGCGAGCCACCGATCGGGGGATCGGATCGTCGCAGCATTCTCCTGACCAGGGGACATCCGCACTCCTCCTCGAACTATTTGCCGTGGTCCCGGTATAAACTCCCACTCATGTACATCCAACGGTTGTTACTGCTCGCAACGGGCTTATGCGTCGCGTCCCCGGCGCTCGTCGTGGCACAGTATGGCTCGCCCCGCGGCGGCGGCATGGCCGGACCGAGCTACGGACGGGAACGCTACCCGGTCCCTTCGCTCCCCGGTGCCGAACTCGACGGGCCGCCCGATACCGCTACGATGCGCACGATTGCGTCGTTGAGCGATTCCCAGATGGCGCGCTACGCCCAGGTCTACGATTCCTTCATGGTAGCGACGCGGCCGCAGCGCGACAGCACCAAAGTGGCGACCGACAAGATGAACGCGCGGCTCGACACCGGCGACCGGGCCGCCGCCCAGTTTTATGCGGAGCTGCTCCAGGATCTGGGAAAGACGCTGCGTGCGCGCCAGGAAAAGTTCGACGACGGCCTGCACAGCCTGCTCAGCGGTGACCAGCTCAAGGCCTACAAGCGATGGGAGGACGACGCCCAGCGCAGCGCCCAGCAGCGCAACAAGGCCGAAGGCGTGCGGTGGCAGGAGCCAGCGGGGTTCTCCGGTGGCTACGGGCTCGGAGAAGAGCGCCGCGGTACCGTCCAGACGGCGGCAGCCGTGGCTCCCGACCTCGGTGCTCAGGCGGTGCGTGCCGGTCGCACGTTGTACGTCACCGCCCAGATGGCGCTGGACAGCGCCGGCGCCATCGTCGGCAAGGATCTCGCGGCCCAGGCCGCACAGGCGTTCCGCAACCTGACCGCGGTCCTCAAGAGCGCCTCCGCCACCCCGGGGGACGTCGTGCGGCTGACGATCTACGTCGTCAACTACGATCCCAAGGACCTCGCGGCAATCCGCGGCGCCGGCGGGGCGTTCTTCTCCGGCCGCGAAGCGCCCGCGGCCACGGTCTTGGGCGTGCAATCCCTCGCCCAGCCGGGACTGCTCATCGCGATCGAAGCGACGGCCGTCACCCGTTAGTGCGTGCCGACGGCTCCTGCCGCGGAGCCGGGCTTCAAGTAGCGCGCCAGGTGCTCGCTCGTCGCCTGCTGGATCAGGAAGAAGCTCTGCTGATTGTACGCCGCCCCGTGGTGGCCCGGCGGATAGATCCGCAGATCGACGTCGAGACGCGCATCGGCGAGCGCCGTCAAGAGCTGCATCGTATTCTGCGGATGCACGTTGTCATCCAGCATCGAATGAATCAGCAGCAGATGCCCCTTGAGCTGCCCCGCGTGCTTGACGCCGGAGCTCGAGTCGTAGCCCGCCGCGTTGTCACCCAATAAGCCCATGTAGCGTTCCGTATAGATGCTGTCGTACAAGCGCCAGTCGGTCACCGGCGAGTTCGCCATCCCGACGGTGAAGATGTCGGGATACATCTCCATCGTGTACACGGTGCTATAGCCGCCGTAGCTCGTGCCGATGATCGCCACGTGCGCGGCGTCGGCGTAGCTCTTCGTCCCCAGAAACTTCGCGGCCTCGGCGAAGTCGTGCGCCTCCCAGTAACCGAGTCGTTTGTAGACGGTCTTCATGAAGGCACTGCCGTAATTGTTGGTGCCGCGGTTGTTCACGCCCACGACGAGATAGCCCTGCTGCGCGAGCCATTGCGTCCAGGTGCTGGCACTGAAGGAATTGTAGACCTGCTGCGAGCCGGGTCCGCCGTAGATCGCGAACACCATCGGGTAGCGGTGTGTCGAGTCGAACGGTATCGGCTTGACCACGGAGATGTCGATCTGCGCCGAGTCGCTGGTGGTGAATCGCATCAAGGTTGGCGCCGAGTAGGCATGCGTGCCGAGCCACTGCGTCACTTTCGCGTTGTCCTCGAGTTTCTTGAGCAGGCGCCCAGGGCCGGCGCGCTCGCCCGTCGTCCACAGCTCGACTTGCCGCGGCTGGCTCACCGACGACCAATGGTCGATGTAGTAGCGCGTGTCCGGGGACATGTCGATGTTGTGGGTCCCCGCCGCGGTCGTGAGGCGGCGCGCGCCCTTGCCGTCGAAGCCGATGGCATAGAGCTGCCGCTCGAGGGGAGAGGCCTCTGTCGACGTGTAATAGATGATCCCGCGCGGGCTGTCGGTTCCCTCGATGCGCGTCACGCTCCAGCGGCCGTGGGTCACCTGTCCCAGCAGTTTGCCGGAGTAGTCATAGCGATAGATGTGCTGCCAACCGTCGCGATCGGAGACCCAGAGGAACTCCGCCCGACCGGCAGGGAAGCTCATCAGATCCTGGACGTTGGCGTAGAAGTCGAACACGTCGATCCAGGTGTCCGAGGTTTGCGTGAACACGAGCCGCTTGCCGCCGGTTTTCACGTCGAAGAAGTACAGCTTGACCGTGTTCTGCGGCCGGTTGAGCGTGACGACGGCGAGCGTGTCGGGGCGGCTGGTCCAGTAGACACGCGGGATGTAGAACTCGCCCGCCTCGCCCGGATCGAGCCACACCGAATGCCCGGAATGCGCGTCGACCACTCCGATGCGCACGGTGGGGTTCGAGTCACCCGGCTGGGGGATCCGGATGCTGGTCCACTCCGGGTGGTGGCCCGCGAAGTCCGAGAACTGCATCACTGGCTCGGCGCTTTCATCGAGATGCCAGTAGGCGATGTAGCGGCTGTCGGGTGACCAGTTCCATGCCTGCGCGAGGCCGAACTCCTCCTCGTAGACCCAGTCGAAATGCCCGTTGTAGTTCGTGGGCGTCGCGTCCGAGGTGAGCTGGGTCTCGTGTTTTGCCGTCAGATCGTACACGAACATGTTGCCGTCACGCTCGTAACCCATCGCCGAACCGTCAGGGGACAGCTCCGCGGTGCGCGCCCCGCGCGCCCCGATGGTGAGGGAGCGATCGGCCAGCGTATAGACGTAATAGTCGGACGTGCCGGAGCGGCGGTACAGCTGCTTGAAATGCGTCTGAAAGACGAGGTGCTTCGAGTCGTGCGCCCACTGGAACGACTCGTAGTCGAACGGCTCGCTCGTTCCGGGAAAGGTGAGCCCACCCGCCCGGAACAGCAGGCTGTCCTTCAGCGTCACGGGATCGAAGACCCGGATTTCCTCGCCGCCCGAGTCGTTGCGGGCGGTGAAGCTGTAGCGGCGTCCGCCGTCGATCCAGTTCACGTCGCGGGGACCCCCGCCACCCGCCAGGGCCGCGCCGGACCGCATCGCATCCTGGAGCGAAGCGAAGCGGGCGGGTTGCTGGGCCACGAGAGTGCGTGGGAAGGCGCACAGGGCGACGACCAACGTTGGCAACAGCGGAGCACGCATGGAGAGCTCACGAGCGAGGTGAAAACCGGCGGGCGCACGAGCGCCGCGGAATGAACGACTAAAGATGTCGGGGACCCGTGTCACGGGGCAGGGGGGATGCGCCGCAATTGACGCGCAGGGTGGCGGTCCCTAGCGTGCGGATACGGCTTACTGGGAGGACGGCGTGCAGCAGGTGAAGGGCTCGGTCTTGATCTCGCGCTTGGCGTTCGTAGAGCAACACGGCGGCGCCGACGCCGTCGAACGAGTGCTCGCCACCCTTCCTGACGCAGATCGCACCCAGCTCCGGAATCTGGTGGCGATCCAATGGTGCCCCTTCGAACTGGGGCGCCGGCTGGACGATGCGATCGTGAACGTCCTCGGGGGCGGCCGCGCGCAGTTTTTCGAGCGCCTCGGCGCCGCATCGGCCGATGCCAACCTGACGAGCGTTCACAAGGCGTTTCTTGCGCCCGGCGATCCGCAGGCGTTTCTCGCGAAGGCGCCGCAGATCTACAAGCTCTACTACGACACCGGGCATCGGGATTACGCGCGCACCGGCCCGACGGCGGCCGAGCTCACCACGCATGACGCCGAGACCTTCTCGGGACCCGATTGTCTCACGGTCATCGGTTGGTACCGCCGCGCGCTCGAGCTGTGCGGCGCGACCAACGTGCGCATCACCGAAGACGAATGCCGGGCGCGCGGCGGAGCCGTGTGCCGCTACCGGATCTCCTGGTCCTAACCCCCTCCTTGCGGCCCGCGTCCGGGGCTGCGACAATAGCCGCTTCATTTTTCCGCTGGCAGAGCAATCTTCACAGCCAGGGAGGGAGTATGCGCAAACGAGTGTTGTTTGGGGTCGTGATGGTGCTCCTCGCGCTCGGAGCCCGCAGCGCACAGGCACAGGCCCGCGTGATCACGGGGAAGGTGACGAGCGCCCAAAGCGGGCAGCCGGTCGGCGGCGCGACGGTTTCCGTACTCGGGACCGTGATCGTCGCCGTCTCGAACGCGCAGGGCGAATACTCGCTCGCCGCGCCCGAGGGCGTGGTCAACATCCTGTCGCGCTCGATCGGCTACAAGCGCAAGCAGGTGCAGGTCGCCGCCGACCAGGCGACCGCCGACATCGCGCTCGATCAGGACATCTTCAACCTCGAGGCGGTGGTGGTCACGGGACAGGCGACGAGCGTCGAGCAGAAGAACCTCGCCAACGCTGTCACCAGCGTGACCGCCGCGCAGCTGAACGCGGCGCCGACGTCCACGATCGAAGGTGCGCTGCAAGGCAAGATTCCAGGGGCCCTCGTCCAGCTCAACTCCGGGGCGCCTGGTGGCGGCGCGCAGATCAACCTGCGCGGCGTCTCGACGATTAACGGCAATCCCGATCCGGTCATCGTCGTCGACGGGATGATCATCAGCAACGCCGCGATCGCCAACAACCTGAACGCGATTACCAACGCGGCGGGGGGCGGCAACGCGTCCAACCAGGACAACCCCGTCAACCGGATTGCCGATCTCAACCCCGCTGACATCGAAAAGATTGAGGTATTGAAGGGCCCCTCGGCGGCGTCGATCTACGGTGGGGCCGCGAACAGCGGCGTCATCGTCATCACGACCCGGCGTGGGCAAACCGGCGCTCCGCGCTTCCACGTGACGCAGCGGCTGGGTGAGTTCGGCGTCCTCAGCGTGCTCAAGTCACGAGTCTTCAAGGATTCGGTGGAAGCCGACGCGGTGTACGGCGGCTCGGCGCAGGCCTACTGCACCGGATCCGGCGGCGCCTGCCCGTATTTCGACAACATCTCGCCGCTGTGGGACCATCATCCGCTGTCCACCGAAACCGACGTCAGCGTGAGCGGCGGCAACGACGCGACGCGGTACTTTGTTTCCGGGCTCGTGAAGCGCGACGGCGGCATCGCGCCCAACACGGGGTACGACAAGCAGGCGCTGCGCGTGAACCTCGACCAGCAAATGGGCACCCGCTGGAGCATCTCGGTGCAGACGCAGGCGATCCACAGCCTGTCGAATCGCGGCATCTCGAACAACGACAACAGCGGCACGAGCCCCTATCTCGTCTTCCCGTTGACGCCGAGCTTCGTGAATCTCGCGCCCACGGGTCCGAAGATCACGGACTATCCGCGCAACCCATTCGAGCGCAGCAATCCGCTGCAGACGTACGCCTTCCTCAAGAACTCGGAGGACGTGTGGCGGATTTTCGCCAACACCCAGCTGAAGTTTGACGCCATCTCGACTGCGCAGCACAATCTCCGGTTCACCGCGACGGGCGGCCTCGACAACTTCGGGCAGCGCAACGACATCTACTCCCCGCCGGAGCTGTACTTCGAGTCCAACGATGGACAGCCCGGCACCGTCGTGCTGGGCAAGACCCAGAACACGAACGTCAATCTGCTGGGCAGCGGGGTGTACACGTACACGCCGGCATCGGGATCACTCACCGCCACCACCTCGGCGACGGTGCAGTACATCAACACGAGCCTGAATTTCTCCAATATCGTCGGTCGCGACATCCTCACGGGTCTGCAGAACGTCGACAAGGCCGCCAACATCACGAACCTGACGCAGAACGAGACTCCCGTGCGCGACGTAGGCGTCAGCCTGCAGGAGGAGGTGCTGGCGATGAACCAGCGCCTGCTGGTCACGGGAGGCATTCGCGGTGACCGCTCGAGCCGCAACGGCGACGTGAACAAGTTCTTCTACTATCCCAAGTTCGCGGCGTCGTATCGACTCCTCGGGTTCGGCGGGCCGTCGAACGAGATCAAGCTGCGCGCCGCGTACGGCCAGACGGGTACGCAACCCAATTTCGGCAACAAATTCTCGCCCAACCTGACCGGCACGATCGACGGGCAGTTCGGGAGCTTCTCAGGGATCGCCGCGGGCTCGGCCGACATCAAGCCGGAGCGCCAGACCGAAATTGAAGCCGGCGCGGACGCGACGCTGTCCAACGGGCGACTGATTGCGAGCCTCACCGTGTTCAACAAGACGGTGACCGATCTGCTGCTCACCACCGCGCCGGCGCCGTCGAGCGGCGTCGCCACGCGCATCCTCAACGGCGGCAAGCTCCGCGACCGCGGGCTCGAGGCGTCGCTCGGCTACGCGCTCGCCCAGCGTGGGGATTTCAACTGGATCCTGCGCACGAATTTCACGATGACCCGGAGCAAGGTGATGGAGCTGCCGGTGCCGACGTTCCAGCCGCCGCTCGGCTTCGGAACCTCGCTCGGCACCTTCCAGATCGAAGTCGGCAAGTCCGCGACGCAGATCGTCGGCAACGACAGCACGGGCGCCGTCGTGGCCCTGGGCGATGCCAATCCCGACTTCCAGCTCTCGCTCGGCAGCGACCTCACCTACAGGAACTTGAGCTTCAGTTTCTTGTGGGATTACAAGAAGGGCGGCAGCGTCATCAACCTCACCGAGCTGCTGTTCGATCTGTTCCAGAACAGCAAGGATTGGAGCAAGGTCGGTGACTCGAGCGGCGTGCGCCCGGCCCACCTCGGCGGGCAGCAACGGCTCAACGAGTTCTTCAAGGGCAACACTTATCCGTATGTCCAGGACGCGTCGTACATCAAGCTGCGCGAGGCGAGTCTGGCGTTCCGCCTCCCGCAGACGACGGTGTCCCATCTGTTCGGTGATCGTGTGAAGGGCGCGACGATCTCGCTCTCGGGACGGAACCTGATCCGGATTCTGCCGACGCAATATCGCGGCATCGATCCCGAAGTGTCGAACTTCGGGAACCAGCCGATCGGCCGGAACATCGACGTGGCGCCGTTCCCGCCCAGTCGCAGCTTCTTCTTCTCCATCGATCTCGACTTCTGAGCGAGGACTCCACCATGAAAGCGACCCGAATTCTGATCGCGCTCTCGGTGCTCGTCTCGGGAGCCTGCAACTTCGACATCGCGGACCCTAACAACCCGGGTCCGATCGGCAACGACCCATCGCCCAGCCAGGTGGGAGCGGCGGTGACAGGCATCATCATCGCGTCCCGTGCCCCCGTGGGAGGCTGGAACCTGATCTCGGGGATCCTCGGTCGCGAGGCGTACCGCTTCGACGGCTCGGAGCCCCGCTTCATCAGCGAGCTGCTGCATGGGCCCCTCGATCCGGGCGACGGATTCGGTGGCGGCCAGTGGGCGGGGGAGTACAGTGCCATCCGGAGCAGTAATCAATTGATCGACGTGATCGGAACCGCGACGGCGTACTCGGCGGCCGATCAGGACGCCGTGCGGGGCTTTGCCGAGACGATGTCGGCGTACGAATTCCTGATGGTGCTCATGGCCCGCTCGCAAGATTCGATTCCGGTGGCGGTGGATCAGCCGCTCACCGCGGCCCCGGCCCCGTTCGTCTCGAACGATTCCGCCTTTGGATTCGTCTCGGGTCTGCTCGATGCGGCCGACGGCCACCTCGCCTCGGGCGGAACGGCGTTCCCCGCTGGAGTGACACTGCCGAGCGGGTTTGCTGGTTTCGACACTCCGGCGACGTTCCGGCAGTTCAACCGCGCCCTGAAGGCGGCCGTGGAGGTGTATCGCGGCAGCCTGGGATGCGGCGCGACCTGCTATACGACGGCGAAGACGCTGCTCGAAAACGGGTCCACGTTCGTGGACACGTCGGCGACCGCCGACCTGCAGGCCGGCGTGTACTTCAACTTCAGTACCAATCCCGGCGACGCCGCCAACCCGTTGTTCCAGAATCCGCAAACCGGTGAGAACCACGTCAACCCGCGTGTCGTGGATAGCGCGGACACGAACGCGAGCGGGGCCATCGACAAGCGTGTGCCGGCCAAAGTCGTGTCCCGTCCCACGCAGACCACGGACAGCCTGACGTCCGCCTACGGGTGGATCCGTTACGGCAACTCGAACGCGCCGATCCCCATCATCAAGAACGAGGAGCTGGTGCTGCTGCGCGCCGAGGCGAACAACGCTTTGGGCAACGGCCTCCTTGCGGCGGCCGACGTGAACTACATCCGCGTCACATCCGGAGGCGTGCTCCCGATCGCTGGCCTGGGAGCGCAAACCCAGGCTCAGATTCTCGGGGCGATTCTGCACGAGCGGTGGTACTCACTGCTCTACGAGGGTCATCGCTGGTTCGACCTGCGGCGGACAGGTCGGCTCGGCGCGTTCCTGCTCGATCGCCCCGGCGATCAGGTGTTCTCGACCCTGCCCATTCCGCTGGGCGAAGTGCAGGCGCGGCAACCCTAGCCGGACGGATTGTGTCGACAGACGACCGCCGGACGGCGCAGCAGCCGCCCGGCGGTCTCGTCTTTCCGGCTGCAGCTACGGAGTACCCGCCGCTGGTAACACAGGGGCATCCTAGATCGCGCTCACGAGCTGATTGAATCCGCGCCGGCCTTCGTCGGCGGCAGGTCCCCAATGCTGCCAGCCGACCAGTTCGCAGTGCGCGAAGGCGATCCGCCCGTAGCTCGGAAGGGAACCCCTGGTCGCGCAGCCGATGCGCGGTCTACACGACTTCCGGTGTATTGCCGTGGGACAAGCGATAGTCACCAACCCCGCCATAGCCAATACCAGTCCGGCCCCAGGGAACCGGGGGAGCCAGCCGGAACGACCAGCGATGTCGACTGGGACGGTCGGCACCCGAGCATCGCGCCACCTACCGTGAGCAGGGCACCGTTCAAGAAATCCCGTCGCGTGATGTGCGGAGCGAAGCTCATGCCGTCCAAACTACCGGCTCACGGGGTCACCACCAGCACCGCCACCCGCCCGCCCATGCCGTCCGGCACACTGGGGACGCCGGAGGGGATCGTCCATGCGTTGCCGTCGATCAGCATTGTGAAGTGGTACACGCCGGGCGCCAGAGACAGGTGCACCACCCAGCGGTCGGGCCGGCTGGTGTCGAGGGGGGTTGGCAGCCAGCTGTTCCAGTCACCCGCGATTGCCACGCTCTGCGCCCCTTGGCGCTCGAACTCGAGGGTGACGCCGTCGGCGCCGTGCGTGATGGCGAACCCGGTGCCGCGAACCACCGCGGTCCGGGGCACGTGGCGCAGCGGCAACTGTAACCGCGCCCCGGCGAACAAGACCCCTGTTGCCGGGAAGCCCTGATAGGGATCCGGGAGCACGTTTCCGCCGATCGCGCTGACCGACCAGGTTGACGACAGCCGGTAGTCGACGGAGAAGAGCGCTGCGGCGCGGGACACAAAGGCGGAGCTGACCCGGGCCGAGGCTGTCAGTTGCGTCGTCCAGCGACCCTGGCGACGAACCCAGCCCCCCGAGATGTCGGTAAACCACGCGTCGAGGAATCGGTTCGGCTCGATACTCCAAGTGAGCGTGGTCGTGGCCGCAGGGTCACCCCACCACCCGCGCAGACGCGCGTGCAGTGCCGTCACGGGTAGGGAATGCGCAATCAACCCGGAGGTCGGGCCGACGCCGAAGCCACCTCCCCAGCGTGGCGCGACATACAACGCCTCCCCAGTGATCGAGCCGGACGCACTGGCCCGGCCGCCACCGACGGCCGTCCCGACCAACTCAGCGTCTGCAGCCAGACGCCACTGCCCGCCGATCGGCTTGCCGCTCACCCAGGTGCCGAGCCGCAGCTGTCCGTAACCGCCACCGCCGCTGTCCGGCACGGCCGCCAAGGTTGCACCGAGAGACAACTGCAGGTTTCGGTTCACTGAGGTGTAGTCGGGTGATACGGCAAAGACGCTCGTCGTTGAGCCGCCTGCAAACCGAACCGTGCCCACCCCTGCCTGGGCAGATGCGGTGGACTGGCACGAAGCGCGAGTGGCCATGACGAGGCCGAGCGCAAGGACGGGGACGGCGACGACGCCCAGGCGAGGCACGGAAGCGGAAAAATACGAGGGGGCGCAGCTTCCTGCGCCCCCTCACTGCGTTCCACTTTGCGTGTCTTCAGGCCGCTGGGACGGTCATCGCCTCGGCGTGCCGGCGGGTGAGCCGGGTGAGCCAGGCCAGCACCGTGAGCTCACCGGGAACGAATTGGCCGGCTACGGAGAACGCCTCGAGAAATGCCTCTGAAACGGCTTGATCGGCACGGGAGGATTCTCTCAGGATGCCGATCGCCACGGCGTAAGCCGTGCGCGAGTGCCGTGCCCAGAGCTCGTCCAGGGCCGCACCGTCCTTCGCCACCATGCGCGCCACCAGATCCGTATCCGGGGTCATACGGCGCTCGGCGGTTTCACTCGTCACGCGAAAGCCCCCTCGAATGAGGTAAGGGTGCAGGTGAAGAGCCTTAACAGGGGGGTCGGGTAACGCCCCCGGAAGCCCCGCCGCCGCAGCGCGTTACCAAACCCCCCCTCGGGACTCTTCAGGACGGTTGCCGGGGTGCCCCCGGCCTCCTAGCATCCCCGCGTGGTTACGGGTGAGACCCAAGGAGACCGGGTGGATCATTCCGGCACACCGTCCGATGGGTCGGTCGTGCGGGCTGTGCTGTCGGGCGATGTCGACCAGTTCTCGGTGTTAGTGCGTCGGTACCGGGACCGATACGCCCGCTATGCGGCCCAGATGCTGGGATCGATCGACGCGGCCGAAGACGCGGTGCAGGACGCAATGGTCCGGGCCTATACGCACCTGGCCCAGTGCCGCGAGCCGGACAACTTTGCCGGCTGGTTTTTCCTGATTCTGAGGAACCGGTGCTTTGCCGAGCGCCGGCGGACCCGCTGGGAGAGCGACCTCGAGAACATCGGTGAGGTCGCGGCGCCGGAGCAGACGGAGTCGGCGCTGGAGCGGTCGGAGGTCGTGCGAGGGTTGCAGCGCGCGTTGCTGCGCCTCACGGCAGAACAGCGGGAGGTGTTCGTGCTGAAGCATGTAGAAGGGTTGTCCTACGAAGAGATCGCCGGACGGCTATCGACGAGCGTCGCGGCGCTGAAGATGCGCATGCACCGCGCCTACGATCGGCTGCGCGAGCTGCTGGAGGCGCCGTGAAGAACCGCCACTGGAGTGATCAGGTCAAGCAGGTGCTCGATGGCGAGCGGGAGTTGGAATCTTTGCCGCCCGAGCTGCGACGCGAGGCGGAGACCGCGCGCCGGCTGTTGCTCGCAGCGATCGACCGGCGGCCGGTGACGCTCTCCGCCGCACTCGAGACGCGGATCATGACGCGCGTCCGTGGCCGGGCAACGGCCCGCTGGCCGCGGGCGTGGCGCTGGCTGTTGGCGCCGACGCTCCCGCGCTGGGCGATGCTCGTGCCCGCCGCTGCCGCGGCAGCCCTCGTGCTCGTGCTCCGCACGCCCCAAGTGGATCAGAGCGGCAAGCCCCAGGCGATGACCGGGCAGCGCGACAGCGTCTACGTGCGCTTCGAACTGTACGCGCCGCGCGCGAGCCGTGTAGCTCTCGCGGGCACCTTCAATCGCTGGGACGCGGCGGCCACTCCACTCGTGCGCGTCGGCAAGGATGGGATGTGGACGGTGACGCTCGCGCTGCCGTCCGGACAGCACCAATACGGTTTCATCGTCGACGGGCGGAATTGGGTGCCCGACCCCGCCGCACCCGCGGTGGACGACGGCTTTGGACGGCGCAACAGCGTCGTCAGTGTGAATACGATCAACGGACGGATCCTGTGAAGCGGCTCTCTGCGGTACTCGTGATGGTGGGGGGGCTCGCCCACGGCCTGGCGGCGCAAGGCGACGTGCGTGCGCGGCTCGTGGGTCGAGTTTCCCCCGAGCTCGTGCAACTCGTCGGAACGGTGGCGGATTCGGCCCGGGCTCTCGGTCTTCCGGACGCCCCCCTCGTGGACAAGGCGCTTGAGGGCGCCGCCAAGGGTATCGCGCCCGACCGCATCGCGGTTGCCGTCCAGGGTGTGTTCACGCAGCTCCGCAGCGCCGCGGGCGTCATGCGCGGCACCGGTGCGGCGCCGACCAGCCAGGAGATCGAAGCAGGGGCGTTCGCCCTCGGCGCCGGTCTCACGAGCGATGACGTGGCGGTGTTGACGGAAACCGCCGATGCCAGCCATCCCACGATGGCCGTGTTGCAAGTCGCCGGCGCGCTGGCTGCGCTGGGCGTTCCACGTGCTCAGACGGTCGGACTCGTCCGGGCGGAAGTGCGATCTGGGTTGCCCCTCGGGGACCTGACGAACCTTCCGGCGCAGGTTCAGGCCGCCGCCGCAAGCGGCGTCTCCCCCGATGCTGCGGCGACGGGGCTCGAGCGGGCCGCCCAGGCGCACGCCGGTCAGAGTGTACAGCCGAAAGGGAGAGCGAAAGGCAATCCCCACCGGCCCTGAGTCGTTGACTCCGTAGCGGAGGACCCGGGCCTCGGCTTAGGGCGCCTCGAGCCCCCCTCCGCCTACGGAGTGCAGTTCTTGTCGATTGCGGGCAGTTCGTCGATGTCGGGCCATTTTGCACCCTCACGGTTCGTCATCGGCGACTCCGGCGCGCTCGTTACGGAGGTGGTTGTCACGCCGACGTAAGCAGTACGGGCGTCGGGGCTGGAGGCGGGCGCGAGGGGTCTCGTCCGCCTCCACCTGTCCAGCTTCGTGAGTAGATTTCCCCCCCCATGCCCACCTCCCATACGCTCGGCTTTCCTCCGCTCGGTGCAGCGCGCGAGTTGAAACGCGCCACGGAAGGGTACTGGAGCGGCAAGACGACTCGCGACACGCTCCTGGCCACCGGTGCCGAGCTGCGGTCGCGACACTGGCGACTGCAGCGCGAGGCAGGAATCGATCTGCCTCCATCGAACGACTTCTCGCTCTATGACCGGGTCCTCGACACCTGTGCGTTGGTGGGTGCGGTTCCCGCTCGCTACGGCTGGACCGGCGGGGCGGTCGATCTCGACACCTACTTCGCGATGGCGCGCGGGGTGCAAGGAGGCGGCAAAGACGTCACTGCGATGGAGATGACCAAGTGGTTCGATACCAATTACCACTACATCGTCCCCGAGTTCAGTGAAGACCAGCGGTTCCGCCTCAGCTCCAACAAACCGGTGGCCGAGTTCACTGAGGCGAAGCAACTCGGCATCACCACCACGCCGGTGCTGATCGGACCCGTCACCTTCCTGTTGCTCGGCAAAACGAAGCGCGAGGGCTTCGATCGGCTCGGCCTGCTCGATCAGCTGCTGCCCGTGTACGCCGAGGCGATCCAGCAGCTGGCGGCCGCCGGCGCCCAGTGGGTGCAGATCGACGAGCCATGTCTCGCCCTTGATCGCACTGCCAGCGAGCGCGAAGCGTTCCGCAAGGCTTACGGGTTCCTCGCCGAGAAGACCGGAGGCGTCCGGCTGCTCCTGGCGACGTACTTCGCGGGGCTCGCCGAGAACCTGGCCACGGCGCTTGCCTTGCCGACGCATGGATTGCACGTCGATCTCGTCCGGGCTCCGGGACAGCTCGACGCGCTGCTCGACGCGTGGCCCAAAGGACGTGTGTTGTCACTCGGCGTGGTGGACGGCCGCAACATCTGGCGCACCGATCTCGACGCCGCGCTCAAGCCGCTCGAACGCGCCGCTGCGAAGATCGGGGCCGACGCGCTGTGGGTCGCCCCGTCATGCTCGCTGCTGCACGTCCCGCAGGACCTCGAGCTGGAGACGAAGCTCGACCCCGAGATCCAGCCCTGGCTGGCGTTCGCCAGGCAGAAGCTCGGAGAAGTCGCGACGCTGACGCGCGCGCTGCGCGAGGGGCGCACGGCGTCTGCCGTGGCCGGCGCGCTGGCGCAAAGCGCGCAGGCGGTCGCGGCGCGGCGGTCGTCCCCGCTCACGCTCAACGCGGTGGTCCGCAAGCGGGTCGCCACGACCACCGAACGCGACCTGCGCCGGGCGACCCCGTTCGCCGAGCGGCGCAAGCGGCAGCTCGAGCTCCCGGCGTATCCCACGACGACGATCGGCTCGTTTCCGCAGACCGCCGAGGTGCGCAACGCCCGGCGCCGCTTCCTGAATGGCGAGCTGAGCCCCGCGGAGTACGACCGCTTCATCGAGGAGCAGATCACCAAGACACTCACGCTGCAGGAGGACATCGGCCTCGACGTCCTCGTGCACGGGGAGTTCGAGCGCAACGACATGGTCGAGTACTTCGGCGAGCAGCTCGCCGGCTTCGCCTTCACCGAGCACGGCTGGGTGCAGTCGTACGGGACGCGCTACGTCAAACCGCCGATCATTTTCGGCGACGTGGCCCGGCCCGGTCCCATGACGGTACGCTGGAGCGCGTTCGCGCAATCGAAGACGCGCCGCCCCGTGAAAGGGATGCTGACGGGTCCGGTGACGATTCTGCAGTGGTCCTTCGTGCGGGACGATCAGCCGCGTGCCGAGACGGCGCGGCAGCTGGCGCTGGCGATCCGGGACGAAGTGAAAGACCTCGAGGCCGCCGGGATCCGAGTCATCCAGATCGACGAGCCGGCGTTGCGCGAGGGGATGCCGCTGCGGCGGGCCGATTGGGCGGCGTACCAGGACTGGGCGGTCAACGCCTTCCGGCTGGCGACGAGCGGCGTGGCGGACGACACGCAGATCCACACGCACATGTGCTACAGCGAATTCAACGACGTGCTGCAGGTCATCGCCCGGATGGATGCGGACGTGATCTCGATCGAGAACGCGCGGTCGGGATCCGAGCTGCTGCGCGCCTTTCAGGGGTATCGCTATCCCAATGAAATCGGGCCGGGGGTCTATGACATCCATTCCCCGCGTGTCCCGACGGTGAACGAGATCGTGGCGGCGCTGTCGGCGATGCGGGGCGTGCTCGACGAACGGCAGATCTGGGTCAATCCCGATTGCGGCTTGAAGACCCGCGGCTGGGCGGAAACCGTGCCAGCGCTGAAGAATCTCGTCGCGGCGGCCCAGCAGCTTCGCGGGACTGGCGCGCGGAATTAGGTTACCCACATGACTTCCGATATCCGGATCACCGCCGAACCCGTCGACGCGCAGCGCTGCAAGTTCCTCGTGGATCGCCCCGTCTATCAGGGGGTCCGCCGCTTTGCCGAGCGGAGCGAGGCAGCGGGATCCCCGTTGGCGGAGGCACTGTTCGCCTTGCCGGGCGTCCGAGAGCTGATCGTGTCGGGAAACCTCGTTACGGTCGTGAAGGAATCCCCCGAAGCGTGGCAGGTGGCGGGGAAGGCAGTGGGCGCCGCGATTCGCCAGGTGCTGAGCGCCGCTACTCCGGCAATCACCGATCGCCCCCCGGCAACGGGCGCTGCGCGAGTGTCCGACGACGAGCTGTACGAGCGCGTCAACGATCTGTTTGAGCAGCAGGTAAACCCGATGGTCGCGCGCCACGGCGGTCGGGTCGAGCTGATCGACGTGCAGGAATCGATCGTGATGCTGCGCATGAGCGGCGGGTGTCAGGGTTGCGGCATGGCGAGCGTGACGCTACGCCAGGGCATCGAAGGGATGCTGACTCAATACCTCCCGGAAGTGAAGGGGATCGTGGACATCACCGACCACACTTCCGGCACCAACCCGTACTTCGCTTCCGCCAAGAAGTAGCCCGACGCGCCTCCTCCTGCTGTTGCCGACCACCACGTACCGGACCACCGCGTTCGTGGAGGCGGCGCGCAGGCTGCAGGTCGACCTCACCGTAGCGTCGGAGCAGCCGAGCACCTTCGAGCACGCTCGCCCCGACGCACTGCTGACCCTCGATTTCCATGATCCCGACCGTGCCGTGCAGCAAGCGCGCGTGTTCGATACCCGCTTTCGGCTCGACGCGGCACTTGGTGTCGATGACGACACGGTCGTCATCGCCACGGCGATCAATCGCGGCCTCGGTCGGCCGACAAACCCCATCGCAGCGGTTCAGGCCGCTCGAGACAAGCTGCTGCAGCGCACTCTGCTCGGGGGCGCCGGCGTGCCGGTGCCGCGATTCGGACTGGAGACCCTCGCGCAGGATCTCGAGACCGCGGCCCAGCGTGCGAGCTATCCATGCGTCGTCAAGCCGCTTCGCTTGAGCGCGAGTCGCGGGGTGATCCGCGCAGGCGATCCCGGGGAATTCGTGGCTGCGGTTCATCGACTCGGGGCCATCTTGGAGTCGACCTGCGATCCGCAGGATCGGCGCGCCCTGGAGTACCTCGTGGAGGACTTCATCCCGGGCCACGAGGTGGCCCTCGAGGGACTGCTGGTCGATGGTCAGCTGCAGGTGCTGGCGTTATTCGACAAGCCCGACCCCCTGGATGGCCCATACTTCGAAGAAACGATCTACGTCACTCCTTCACGCCACCCGGCGAAGGTGCAGACGGCGCTGGTTGAATGTGGGCAGGCAGCGGCCCGGGCGCTCGGCCTGCGGGAAGGCCCGATCCACGCCGAACTACGATTCAATGAGCAGGGGCCGTGGCTCATCGAGTTGGCCGCTCGGCCGATCGGCGGGCGTTGTTCCGCGGTGCTGCACTTTGGTGACGGCAGCATCTCGCTCGAGGAGATCGTGCTGCGTCACGCCCTCGGCATGCCGCTGCCGTCGCTCGACCGGGAGCCCGGTGCCGCGGCGGTGATGATGATTCCAGTTCCCGGCGCCGGTTTCCTCGAGGACTTCAGCGGAGTCGATGACGCGAAACGCGTCCCCGGCGTGGATGATGTCGTCATCACCGCCCACCGCGGGGAGACGCTGGTCCCCTGGCCCGAAGGTTTCCGTTATCCCGGCTTCATCTTCGCGCGTGGCGCTACTCCCGACCTGGCGGAGCGCGCCGTGCGCGAAGCGCACCACCGCCTGCACTTCGTCATCCGGCCGGCGTCGCCATGAGTCTGCGGCTCACGCTGCCGCGAGATCCGTGGCCGCGTTTCTCGAGCGAGCGCGCCACACGGTCCGCGCAGCTCGCGCTGTACGGGCTGGTGTTGCTCTGGGCGAGCGCGGAGGTCGTCCGGTCGCTGGGTCGTCAGCACGCCGTGATCTTCGAAGGCTACGTGCAGGTCGGCGACCTGGTGCTGACGGGCGGCGATCCCTACAACCTGGCGATCAACACCTGGCCACCGTTTTTCTTCTTTATCGCCGGCGTCCTGGCGCTCCTCGCCCGGGTGTCGGCGACCCTCGCGCTCCTGCTTTGGCAGGTGGGCGACGTCCTCGCGATCTGGGGATGCTGTCGCCTGTCCGCAGAGATGTTCGCCGCGAGTGAAGGCCCGATCACGTTCTGGCCGCGCGACGCTCGCCACCTGGCATTCGGCTCGAGTCTCTTGATCGTGCCATTTCTGCTGACCGCGCGGCTGTTTCAGGAACACGTGCAGCACACGCAGATCAACGCCCAAGTGCTGTTTCTCGTGCTGCTTGCCTTCCGGCTCTTTGGACGCGGGCGTACCGTCCAGGGAGGGCTCTCCCTCGCCGTCGCTGCCAGCACGAAGGCCGTACCCGTGCTGCTCGTCCCCTATCTGCTGTACAAGAGGGCCTGGCGGGAGCTCGGGTGGACCGTTGCGTTCCTCGTCGTGCTGAACGTCGCGCTGCCCGCGCTGGTGTTCGGTCCGGCGCGGGCGCTCGGCGCCTGGCATACATGGCGGGCGGTCGCCGGAGGCGAAACCGCCGATCCGACTCCGCATTTCATGAACCAGTCCTTCCCCGCGGCGCTGAAGCGGTTGCTCACGCAAGCCGGCAGCCTGCGCGATCCGTTGCACTACGCGCTCGCCGATTGGCCGGCGCACGCGGTGCAATGGGTATTCGTGGCGTGCTCGCTCGCGGCCGCGCTGGCGCTCGCGTGGCGCTTCCGCCGCCACACACGTGATTGGACCGACCCGCGCGTCGCCGCCGAGCTGGCGATCGTGCTTGGCGCGATGGTGGTCGTCGACCCGCTCGCCTGGAAGGCGCACTATGTCGTGCTGATCGTCCCCACCACGTTCGCCTGGTGGGCGCTGCGGCAACCACGGCAGGCGGGGTGGTGGCGGTGGGGAATGTTCTGGGGCAGCGCGGCGTGCATTACGCTCAGTGCGCCGGCGATCGTCGGGAATCACATGAGGGATATCCTCGAGTCGTTGAACATCATCTTGGTGGGGGCTGTAATGCTGCTAGTGCTGGCTGTCTCGCTGGTAGACGCTCAGACGCCTAGTGTAGACGCCACGCCGCCGAGCCGCTGAGTGGGTGTGAGGAGCCAGGGAGTGGGATAGGCACCCTGACACCTGACTCCTCTGAACCACTCGGCGGCTTGGCGTCTCGGCGTCTCCATCCCTACTGCCTTGTTATCCCAAGGGCGCCCAGGTGCACATTCAGATTGTGATTGACCCTGAATCCGACTATCCCGTTGCCGTCCACGTCACTCGCATTCGCCTTGTACACGATTTTCCCGTTGACCAGGAAAGTGGCGTCCGCCGGGGTGACGCGGATCGTGAGGGTGTTTTCCAGCGGATTCGTCGTCTCGACGGCGGCACCAGAATCGCGCTTCGCGACGGCGTCGCTCGCCGTCCAGCCCTTGGTCACCGCCCACGTCGAGTCGCCCATGCGCCGCTTGACCAGGAACATCCCGTCGTCGCGGATCAGGAAATAGGTGTACCGTTGTCCCGCCACCGGGAGGGCGCTCCCGCCGATGAACAGACCGTACCCCTCGCGATGGTCGCGGTGTGTGTCGGAGGAGAACTGCCAAAATTTCGCATCGGCGGTATAGCTCCCCGTGGCATTGTCGGCGTCGCGCCAGAAAATGGTGGCCGGCCCAAGGGTGACATGGTGGCCGACGCTCATGGAGTCGAATTTCACGTTGGTCAGCGGCCGGTTGCCGTCGGTGCGCGCATGCCAGCCCGGGGGCAGCGTGCCGCCGCCGGCGACTGGGCGGTCGGGATCCTGGGCCGCGAGGCC
>DASTHG010000288.1:0-4000 GCA_035718325.1 Gemmatimonadales bacterium
GCACGACGTTGCCCCACGCGACGCTGTCCGCGACCACCACCGCGGCGCCGCGCACCGTGAGCGCGCCGGGATCGAACGGCATCACGACCACCGCGCCGTCCTCCCGCACGAACGCGAGCCGTCCGTCGCCCAGGTAGTAGCCCTTGCCGGCGCCGGCCACCAGCTGACGGGCCGAGTGATCGCGCAGATCGATCGCCCACAGATTGACGAACCGCCCGCACGGCACGGGGCAGAGCGACACCAGCAGGTGGCTCCCCGTGAGCGCGCCCAGGTCGAACGCTTCGAGACTGTCCGAGGTCCAGACCGTGGTGGCGGGCCCGCCTGCCGCGGCGACCCGGAGCAGTCGCTGCATCCCGGTGCCGGCGTAGACCAGCGTTCCGTCAGCGAGCCACACCAGCTCCCCGCCGGCGCTCGACACGCCCGACGGCACCAGGGTGACCGCGCTGCCGCCGGCGAGCGGCGTCTTGCGCAGCGAGTCGCCCTGCACGAACGCGAGCCACTGGCCGTCGGGCGAGATCGCCGCGGCCGTCGCGGCCTCGGTTTCGGGGATCGGCGCGGGGTCGGTCCGTTCGCGCGCTTTCATCCACAGCTGCCATTGTCCGTGGAGCGCCGCGGGAGCGGTGTACACGATGCGCGACCCGTCGGGCGTGATGATCACGTAGCCCGTCGGGTCGAACGCCGCGGGCGGCGGGAGGGCCAGGCCGTAGCGGCTCACCGCCGCAGCGGGCCGAGGCCGCACCAGCGCCCACGCCGCGAGCAGCGTCACGACGGCGAGCGCCGCGCTGAGCCCGAGCGTGAGGCGCCGGTTGGGGCGCGCGCTGCCGGGCGGCGCTCCCGCCGCGAGGCGCTCGCGGTGGTAGGCCGGGTCGGCCAGGGCCCGTGCGAACGCCTGCGCGCTCTCGAACCGGTCGGCGGGCAGCTTCTCGAGCGCCGTCGCCACCGCCGCCGCGACGTTGGGGGGCACGGAGCGGCGCAACGTGGCGACGGGCGGCGCGTCTTCGGTGAGGATCTTCATGACGATCTGTTGTGCCGAGGAGCCGACGTGCGGCGGCGACCCCGTGAGCATCTCGTACAGCACGGTGCCGAGCGAGTAGATGTCGCTCTTGCCGGTGATCTCCTTGTCCGCGGTGGCCTGCTCGGGGCTCATGTAGTGCGGCGTGCCGAGCGACATGCCGGTCTCGGTCATGCGGCCGCCCGCCGCCGCCGACAGGGCCAGCGCGATGCCGAAGTCGGCCACCATGGGGCGGCCGTCGTGCAGCAGGATGTTTTCGGGCTTGATGTCGCGGTGCACCACGCCGTGGCGGTGCGCGTAGTCGAGGGCGTCCGCCACCTCGGTGGTGATGCGCAGCGACTCGTCGATGGCGAGCTGCGTCTCGCGGGTCAGCTTGTCGCGCAGCGTCTCGCCCTCGATATAGGGCATCACATAATAGAGGAAGCCGTCCGTCTGACCGCTGTCGAACAGCGGCAGGATGTGGGGGTGTTGCAGCTGCGCCGTGGTGGTGATCTCCTGCACGAAGCGATCGGCGCCGATCACCGCCGCCAGCTCGGGCTTCAGGACCTTGATCGCCACCGGGCGGTGGTGCTTCAGGTCCTGGGCGAGGTACACCGTCGCCATGCCGCCCTGGCCGACGGTGCGCTCGATGCGATAGCGGTCGGCGAGGCTCGTGGTGAGGCGTTCGATCGTCACGCGGCGTGCTCCGGGGAGTGATCAGCCGCGGGGGAAGATGGCTCCGGGGAGAGGGATTGGCGAGCGCGTCCTGGCTCGGCCGCGCCACCCGGGGCGACGGGTCCGATGCGGTCCCAGCGGAACCGCTCCGCGTTCTACCCCTCGAACAGGAGAACTTGAGGTCGTTCGCCCCGGCGAGCTCCTCGACCAGGAGAACTCGAGGTCCTTCGCCTCCCGCACGAACCCCTCGGATGATGACGGGGCTCTGAGCAGCGCGGTCGGCTCAGGATGACATGGCTTTTCTTGTTGCTGAGCAGGGGACAGGGGATAGGACCTTCTGGAGGAAGCAGGCGCGGCAGGTGATGAGGCGGCGGTCGGTGAAGCGGCGGTCGTTGAGGCGGCGGTCGGTGAAGCGGCGGTCGGTGAGGCGGCGGCCAGTGAGCCTACACGCGATTCGCCAGCCGATCGGCGAACCGCGAGTAGAACACTTTCCAATCCGGCCACTCCGCCGAACGTGGCACGGCAAGTTCTTGGTCGATGAGCTCGGTGCGAACCAGGTCAGTTTCATGCTCGGCGGCCAGATCGCGGGCGGCCACTGCGCGCGCGTAGGGGCTTGCGGAGCCGCGGGTCGAGCGCTCGAGCTGAACGAGTGCGCAGATGTAGGAGAGAATCTCGCGCCAGTAGCCCCAGCGTGATATGGCTCCCCCCAGCAAGGGTTCCCATGGCGGCGCCTCGATCCAGTATTCCGCTGCCGTCGTGGTCAGGGTCGTCCGGATCATGCGTGCTTCGAGCAAGTCCTGGAGCGCACGAAAGACGGTGGGTTTCGAGTGCCCCAGGGCTGACGCCGCGGTCGCGACCGAAACCCTGAACCGCTGTCCCAGCAGGAACGCCAGCAGGTCCGCCTTCACGCCGACTCCGAATGCCGCTCGCAGGCGCAGCATCAAGGCCGGTGCTGACTCGAGGGTGGGACCCGCCGCCCGCTCTCGAATGGGATCGGGGGAGTCCTTGTTGCGCCCTTTCCGGGTGAGGGACCGCCAGCGAAGATCGCCGGACTCGCGGGTCACGCTCGCTGCGAGTCGGGGGAGCAGCTCACGGGCCCCGGCAAACTGGCCCACCAGATTCTTGAGTCGCTGCACGCTGGAGAGGCGGGCGCTGGAGCGCAGCCAGTCCACCATAACCGTCCACAGACGTGGCTCCTCGGACTCGCACTGGAGTGACGCGAGGATCAACGCCTCAGGGTCGACCTGTCGCGCGACGGGTCGGCCGGTGGCGGCGGCGCCGAGCGATCGCCACTGGCGCCACAGCAAGTCGATTGCGACTGCGCGCAATTTAGCGCTGGGCTCGGCGGGCACGAACTCGCTCCACGACCTGGTCCACGTGTTGCGGGAAGAGGGCGCCGGCATCCTGTTGTTTCACCCACCGCGCCGCGGTGGCGAGCTCGCGATCGGTGGGGCGGAGGGCCTGGAGGTCGTTGGTATGGCGGCCGGCTGCGGGCCCATCGGCATCGGTTGCCGCGAACAGTTTGAGCGCGATGAGATCCGCCCGGCCCGCCGTGCCGACGTGCAGCCCGCCATAACGACGCCAGCGAACGCGCGCCGCGAAACCATGCGCCAGGCCGAACTTCCATTGTTGCCGCGGGCCGGTGTTCAGCCAGTCCGGTACGAGGTTGAGATCACGGGCAACGGTCGTGACCGCGAGCGCCAACGGCGCCGGGAGTTGTGGAGGTGCTTCGATTGGTCGCCATGATCCGGCACGGCGCGTTGCGAAGGCGATGACGTCGACATCTGTGGTGGCGCGCGAGACCACATTCCGCAAGTTCATGGCGGCGCCCCCGACAATGATGATGGCGTACATCTCACCGGCGGCGTCCAGCAGCTCGCCGACCCGCTCGAGTGCACGACGGATATCGGAGGAACCCTGAAGCACGTTGTGCATGCAATAATCGTAACTATTAGATACTATTATTGCAACTACGAAGCACGCTCACAGGCAACAGGCGCGGCAGGTGATCAGTCTACCGCGCCGTTCGACTTCCATCACGCCGCTTTGACCTCATTCGGCGCTACCTCCGTCGGCGTTTCGGGCGTTGCAGGAGTGCCCGGGTCCGGCTGGACGTGAGACTTGGACGGTCCCACGACGTTGCGGGCGCTCTCCCACGACCCCATCAGCTCGGCGTTGGTGCCGAAGCGGTAGCGCACCAAGCCGTCGAGCAGTCGCACCTGCTCGCTGACCTCTGAGGCGACCCGACGCAGGTCGGAGCTGGCCCCAGTGTGATCGCGGCGACCGGCCCGCGTCGCTTCCATGCTCTGCTCGTACTCGGTCAACGCCTGTCCC
>DASTHG010000289.1:0-2028 GCA_035718325.1 Gemmatimonadales bacterium
CGCCCAGCGGTCGCGCTGTCCTCGACGGCCGGCGCCTGCGGCACGGGCGCGCTCCCGCGGGCGCGACTCGCCCGCCCGACGCGTCCCGCCGGCGCGCCCCAGCGCTTCGCCGCCGCGTCGAGCTCCGCGCCGATCGTGGCCACGTCGAGGTCCTTCTCGCGCCCCTGCACCGCGAGGCCGATGGCCCGCTCGAGCAAATCGGTGGCGCGGAACAGGAGCTGCAGCAGATCGCCGCCCGGCGCTCCCTTCGTCTTGCGGAGCCGGTCGAGCAGATTCTCCATGCGATGCGCGAGATCGGCCACGCGCGCGTACCCCATCGTGGCCGCCATGCCCTTCACCGTGTGGACGGCGCGGAAGATCCCGCCGACCGGCTCCAGCGCCGCGGGCGTGCGCTCCCAGTCGAGCAGCAGATGATTGCACGCGCTGACGTGCTCCCGGCTCTCCGCCAGGAACAGATCGGCGTACTGCGACAGATCCATGTCAGCCGAGAACGCGCTGGACGGCTTCCAGCACGCGGGAGGGCTGGAACGGCTTGACGACGAAGTCCTTGGCCCCCGCCTGAATCGCCTCCACCACCAGCGCCTGTTGCCCCATGGCGCTGCACATCAGGATCTTCGCATCCGGGTCGTTCTTCACGATCTCGCGCACCGCATCGATGCCCCCCATGTCGGGCATGACGATGTCCATGGTGACGAGATCGGGTTTCAGCTGCCGGTACTTCTCCACCGCCTGGGCGCCAGTCTCAGCCTCCCCGACGATCTCGAAGCCGGCCTGCGCGAGGATGTCGCTGATCATCGTCCGCATGAAAATCGCGTCATCGCAGACGAGAACAGAATGGCTCACAGACCCTCCCTAGGAAGACAGTACGGGGGCCAGCAAAGCCTCAGTATCGAGCACCACGAACACCTGCCCGCCGCGCCGGCCGACGGCCCGCACCAGTCTCGGATCGAGCCCCGGCAGCGTTTCGCGACGCTCCAGCTGCCCGCTCGGCACCGTCAGCAGGTCCAGCACCTCGTCCACCATGAAGCCGAGGGGGCGGCGCGCCGCCCCCACCTCGAGCAGGACCGTGGTCCCGCCGTCCGTCGTTCCAGGGTCGGGCAGCGCCAGCGCCCGCCATCCCTCTACGACCGTGATCAGACTGCCTCGCACGTTGACCAGCCCGGCAACCAGGGGCGGTGCCCCCGGAATGCGGATCGTGGGGAGTCGGGGCAGGATTTCCCGGACCGCCTCCGCCTCGGCGGCGCAGGCGAGCGGGCCCACCCGGAACACCAAGAGCCTGACGACTGTCTGGTCAGCCATCCGAGAGAGCGAAGCCAAGATACTGCAAGGGGTTGCGTTCAGCAAGCAATTTCGCGTCGCCGGCCGCTTCTGCCAGCGCCGGGCGCAGATCGGCGGGCCATTCGGAGCGCAACGCCAGTTTGGCACCCGTAATCGGGTGAGTGAAATCGAGCTCCGCCGCATGCAACATTTGCCGCGGCGCCAGCTCTTCGAGCCGCTCGGCGGCGCGGCGTTCCGAGGGGGTCACGCGTCGGCTGCCGCCGAAGGCGTAGTCGCGGTCGCCCACCACGGGATGCCCGACGTGCGCGAGGTGGACGCGGATCTGATGGGTGCGTCCGGTGCCGAGGGTAACGCGCAGCAAGTCGACGAGTGCGAAGCGCGCGACTTGCTCGACATGCGTCACCGCATGACGCCCGCCGGCCCGCACCGTCATCCGTTTGCGGTCTTCGGTATGGCGGGCGATCGGCGCTTCGATGTCGACGGGACTCTTGGCGAAGTGTCCCCAAGTGACGCAGGCGTAGACCCGCCGCACTTCGCGCCGCTCGATCGCGCGGGCGAGACGGCGGTGCGCGAGATCGGACTTCGCGACGACGAGCAAGCCCGAGGTGTCGCGGTCGAGGCGGTGCACGATGCCGGGGCGTCCGGCCTCGTTCCCCTCGGCGAGGGCCGTGCCGCGGCCGACGAGGACATTGACGAGCGTGTCGTCCCAGTGACCTGGGCCCGGGTGTACGACGAGGCCGGCCGGCTTGT
>DASTHG010000290.1:0-3927 GCA_035718325.1 Gemmatimonadales bacterium
GTCCTGGTCGTCGACGAGACGTGCGACACGGGTGACACGATGAAGCTCGCCCTCGCCGCCGTCCGCGACCTGAAGCCGGCCGCGGTCAAGACGGCGGTGAGCTTCCGCACCGGGCCCTACGCGCCTGACTTTCACGCGCTCGAGACTGACAGCTTCATCATTCTCCCCTGGGACCGCGAGTTCATCGTCGACGGCGAGATCGTGATGCGGCCCGACTACGCCGAGAAGCTGCGGGCGAACGGGGAGTGAAGGACCGCCTCGCCGACGCCCTCAAGGCGTCGCGCGCCGATTTCACCGAAATCCGTATCGAGCGGACCTGGAGCTCCAGCGTGAGCTTCCGGGGCAAGCGCCTCGAGTCCGCCACGGCCAGCGAGGACCAGGGCGGATTCGTGCGCGTCGCCGACGCGGGCTACGGGTGGGGGATCGCCGCGTTCACCTCGCTCGACGAGCTGCCGGCGATGGTGCGCCGGGCGCGCGAGCTGTCGCGGGCGGTGCGGCTCGACGAGCCAATCCGTCTGGCCGACGTGCCCCCCTCCCAGGCCGAGGCGATCCTCGAACTGGACGGCGACGTGCGCGGCGTGCCGCTCGCCGAAAAACGCCGGCTGCTCGAGGGCTACAACGGCGAAATGCTCGCTGTCCCCGGCGTCGTCGACACCCAGGCGGTCTACCGCGACGAGGTGACCGAGTACTGGTTCGGCAACTCCCAGGGCACGCTGTTGCACGAGCTGCGTCCCGAGATCACCCTCTCGGGCCAGGCGATCGCGCGGCGCGACGGCACGATCGAGAAAGGGCTGGAGTCGATCGGGCTGCGCAAGGGATGGAACAGCGCCCAGAACCACGCCGCCGGGTTCCGCACGGTGGCCGAGCGCGCGGCGGCGCTGCTCGACGCCCCCACCGTCACCGGCGGGACCTACCCCGTCGTGCTCGACAATGAGCTCGCGGGCGTCTTCATCCACGAAGCGTTCGGCCATCTCTCCGAGGCCGACTTCGTCTACGAAAACACGCAGGCGCGTGAAATGATGACGCTGGGTCGCCGCTTCGGCCGGGCGGTCTTGAACGTCGGCGATAACGGAGCGGCCCGCGGACTGCGCGGCACACTGCCCTTCGACGACGAGGGGACCCCAACGCAGGACACCGCCCTGATCAAAGACGGGGTTCTCGTGGGCCGGCTGCATTCGCGCGAAACGGCAGCGGCGCTGGGCGAGCGGCCTACCGGAAATGCCCGTGCGATCTCGTTCCGGCACGCCCCGATCGTGCGCATGACGAACACCTATATCGCGAACGGCCAGGGCTCGGTTCAGGACCTCATGAAGGACATCAAGCTCGGCGTCTACGCCTGCGGGGCGTTCGGTGGGCAGACGCTGCTCGAAAACTTCTCCTTCACCGCGGCCTACGGGCGCATGATCCGCGACGGCGCGCCGGCGGAGCTCGTGAAGGACGTGGTGCTGGCGGGGAGTCTCTTTCAGACGCTCGACCGGATCGAGCGCATCGCCGGCGATTTCCAGTGGAATCAGATGGGCGGCGGCTGCGGCAAGGGCGGACAATTTCCGCTGGCCGTCACCGAAGGGGCGCCGCACGTGCGCATCGAGGCGGCGCTCGTCGGAGGCGACGTCCCCGCGTGATCGAACGTCTGGCCGCTGCCATCCGGTCGCGAGCGGACGGCGGCGACGCGCTGTGGCGGCAATCCGAACACACCACGGTCGCGTTCGAATCGGGCCGGCTGAAAGCCTGCGGCATCACCCAAGAAGCCGGCATCAATCTGCGAGTGGTGCGCGCCGGCAAGGTCGGTGTGGCGGGCACCACCAGCGCCAACGTCGACGACCTCGTGGCACGGGCGCTGGCGTCGGCCGAGTTGGGAGAGCCCGTCGACATCGCTTTTCCGCGGGCCGGCGCGCTGCCGGAGGTCTCCACGCACGCCGCGGCTGCGGCAGATGCGTCGCTCGATCGGCTGACCTCCATCGGCACCGAGCTGGTGTCGCGGCTCACACGCCCCGGCTGCCAGATCAACGTGTCGATCGAGCGGGAGATCGCCACGACGCGCGTGGTGGGGACGGGCGGGGCGGACGCCAGCTACCGCGCGACCGGCGTCGCCGTGAGCGTCGACCTGGCCCGTTTCGCCGGCGACGACGTGCTGTTTCTGTCCGATCAATTTCAGGGGACCGATCTCCCCACCGCACGGGACCTCGACGACCTCGTGCGCACGATCGATGCGCGCTACGACCGCGCCCTCACCGTGGTCGAGCCGCCCGAGGGCGCGCTCCCGGTGGTGTTCACTCCGCAGGGGCTCTCGGCGATCCTGCTCCCGGTGCGGCAGGCGCTCTCGGGGAAAGTCGTGCTGCAGGGGATCTCCCCGCTCGGCGCCAAAGTCGGGGAAGCGGTCTTCGATACCGCGTTCTCGCTCACCGATGATCCGCTGCTGCCGCATCGCCCCGCCTCGCGTCCCATCGACGACGAGGGGACACCGTCCGCGCGGCTCCCGCTTGTGGAACGCGGTGTGGTGCGCGCGTTCATCTATGATCTCGAGACGGCGGCGCGTGCCCGAACGCGGAGTACGGGCCACGGCACCCGCGGCACGTTCGGGAAGCCGGTTGCCGAGTACTCCAACATGGTTGTGGGAGGGGAGGTGCTGGACGCGGGATCCTCGGTGCTGGGTGGAGGACTGGTGGCGGATGTGCGCGATGGGCTGGTGATCGACGAGCTGATCGGTGTGGGGCAGGGGAACGTGATCGGCGGCGCGTTCAGTCATCCGGTGGCGCTCGCCTACCGCATCGAGCGCGGCGAGATCACGGGACGGGTGAAGGATGCCGCCGTCGCGGGCAATGTCTACGAGCTCCTGAAACGAATCGGCGGATTCGGAAAGGACTACCGCTGGCAGGGGTCGCGCTTTTCGCCGTCCGTACTGCTCGAAGGAGTGAGTGTCGCCCGGCGCTGAGCGGTTAGCCGCCCCCCAGTGCTTCCACGTAGCTCATGCCCGCCGCCATCTTCTCGTAGACCTCCTGCAACGTCGTCGGGGACGCCGAGAGAAAGCGGCAGATCGAGTCGCCCTTGCTGCGGCACTCGACCTCCATGACCGCGACTTGTTCGCCCGACACGCGTCCCATCACATCGGCGAGCATCCCCGATGTGAAGAAGCACATCGGCATCTGCGCCGAGCCTTGCTCCGCCTCGATCCAGTCGGACGAGTCGAGCGCGAGCGCGGCCCCGCCCAGGGGCGCGATCGTGAGCCGGCCCCACCCGGCCGACTGGAAGAAATCCGACAGCGCACCCGCGAACAGCGTCGCGTCGAGCTCCGAGGGATCCTCGGTGCCCGCATGCGTTCCCAGCCAGGTGCGCAGCGCCGTATACACGCCTTCGCCGGCGGCGTATCCGGATTCCTGCAGCACCGCGATGGCGGCGTCGGGCGCGTACTGCAGCAGGCTGCGATGCAGCTGCAGCAGGCCGCCGGTCCCGATCATGAGGCCGGTTGCTGTCGAGGTCGCGGGAGTGGTCATGGAGCAGGCCAACTTAAGACTTGAGGGATGCGCGGCGCAACAGTTCCTGCTCCGTAATGACCGCAACCCCCAGCGTCTGGGCTTTGGCCAGCTTCGACCCCGGAGTCTCCCCGGCGACGACGGCGCTGGTGCGTTTGGAGACGCTATCGGCGACGTGCCCGCCTGCCGCTTCGATCAGCCGCGTGGCGGCGTCGCGCGACAGGGTGGGGAGGGTTCCCGTGATCACGTAGGTCTGTCCCGCGAGCGGACCGGTCCCGCCGGCGGCCACGGGCTCCTCCATCGTCAGTCCCAGCTTCGCGAGTCGCTCGATCAGCTTGCGATTGGCCGGCGTCGCGAAGAAGTCGGCGACGGCCTCGGCGATCTCGGGCCCCACGCCGCGGATCTCTCCGATCGCCTCGGCCGAGGCTTTCGCGAGCCGCGCCATGGTTCCGAACTG
>DASTHG010000291.1:0-4606 GCA_035718325.1 Gemmatimonadales bacterium
CCGTTCACGCGCACCGATCCGCGGGTCGCCTTCATCATGCCGGCGATGACCTTGAGCATCGTGGACTTGCCGGAGCCGTTGGCTCCTACCAGCGCGAAGGTCGAGCTGGGCTCGACGGTGAACGACACGTCCTCGAGTGCCCACATCGACTTGGGACGCGGGGGGGGCGCACCGCGGCGTCGCGGCATCAGGTTGGAGAGCACTTCCTTGAGGCTGCGGCTGCGCAAACGGTAGCGCTTCCACACTCCGGAAACGGCGATACCCACGGGCTACACGGACTCCGCGAAGTACGGCTCGGTCATCCGGAACACCCAGACGCCCAGCAGCAGCAGGGCGACACCGACAGCCAGGGGATACCACAGCACCGAGAGATCGAGCGATCCTGTGCCGAGCAACGCGGCGCGCGACAGGTCGAAGACGCCGACGAGCGGATTGAGCGCGTACAGCGTCTTGAACTGCAGCGGCACGACCGATTTGGCGTATGCCACCGGCGTCAGCAACAGCCACACGCGCACGCCCACGTCCACCAGCTGGCTGACGTCACGGTAAAACACGTTCAACGCCGAGGCGATCAGGACGATGCCCATCACGAGAATCCCGAGGATGATGAACACGGGAAGCAAGAGCCAGACGCCCGGGCTGGGCGTCACGTGTTGCACGATCATGAGCAGGGCGAGCATGATCGCCGCGAGCAGCGAGTCGATCAGCGCTCCGGCGATCGCCGCGAGTGGCAGCGTCGCTTTGGGGAACGGGGCATGCGCCACCAGTCCACTTTCACTCTGCACCGACCGGGACCCGCGCGAGATGGCACCCGCGACGAAGCTCCAGAGGACGACGCCCGAAAACGCGAACAACGGATACGGAACGCCGTCGGACGGTGCATGGAGGAACGCGCCGAACACGAGAATGTACGCGCCGAGCTCCACCAGCGGGCGTCCGAACACCCACAACGCGCCGAAAAAGGTCTGCTTGTACCGGGACTTCAGGTCTCGGAGAATCAGCTGGTAGAGGAGATCGCGGAACCGCGACAGGCTCGCCACGGCTGCAAACTAATCGGCTTGACGCCCCCCGGACACGGGCGTTGCAACTCTTTGTGGCGGTCACGCGTCATACGGGTTGACCACGCCGTTGCTCGTGGCCTGTCACATGAGGAGGCTGTATGCGGATTCTTGCGATTACGCTGGTGGTTGCCGGGAGTCTGGCAGTGATGGCGCTGGGTGGTGGTGCCATCGCCGCGGACCGGGCGCCCCGGGGGCGGCATAGCGCGACGGCGGCAGACAGCTCCAGTCTGGTCAGCGCGTCAGCGACGGCGACCCGCCTGTGGTATGGTGGCACGTTGGCGCCGATCCAGGTCCAGGCACCCGCGCGGACGGCGAGCGCCGCGGCGCACACGCCGGCCTGTCCGACGCGAAACTAGTCCTTTCCTCCCCCCGTAGGGTAAGCGATGTTACGGAACTACCCTGCGGGGGGATTCGTATGACTGGGAAAGAGTTCCTCACACGCTGGCGTACCGAAATCGTCCGGGGAGTCCTGATCCTCGGCGTGGTATTCGGTATCGGAATGTTCATCGTGTCGATGGTGGGGCGCGGCAAGGCGGCGCTGACCGACTTCGGGCATCAGTTCGCCGGCGGTTTGAACGCCGGCGACCGCATGCATGGCCAGCCGTGGATGTACGTCAAGTCGTTGGCGCCCGATCGCACCCTCTGGCTGCGCAACATCAACGGCTCGATCACGGTGACCCCGTCCGACGCGCAGCAGGTGGAGATTCATGCCGATCGGATGTTCAAGCACTCGTCCGCGGACTCGGTGCAGATCCTTACCGAGGAGTCGGACGGTGGGCTGACGGTTTGCGCGGTGCGCGTGGGCTTCGGAAGTTGCGGACCCGACGGGCACTTCAATTCCAACGGGCACATGAACGGCAACGACGTCGAAGTCGCGTTCGAAGTCAAACTGCCGCGCGGCGTGCGGCTCGACGCCTCGACCGTCACCGGTGACGTGAGCGTCGAGGGCGCCAGCGCACCGGTCGAAGCGACAACCGTTACGGGGGATGTGACGGTTGAGACCGCCAACGGCCCGGTCACTGCGACGGCCGTAACGGGAGACGCGCATGCCACGATCCACTCGCTCTCTGGCCCCGGGGACGTGAAGGTGACGACGGTCACCGGCGACGCCCAGGTCGACCTGCCCAGCGGGATCGACGCGGTCGTCGACGGTCACACCGTTATGGGGGACATCAACACTGCGTTTCCATTGACGGTGACCGGCAAGTTCGCATCGCACTCTTTGTCCGGCACACTCGGCAAGGGCGGCCGCCAGATTCACATCACGACGGTGACCGGGGATGTCGACGTGCGGGAAGCGGGTGCCACCTCCGACGCGGCGCCGGTTACCGCGCCGGTCCCTCCGGCGCACCACCCGGCGCCGCCGGCCCGAGGAAGCCGGCGACCTCGGTAGGGAAGGTGCGGATGTCGATCGGCTTGGTGATGTAACCGTCGAAGCCCGCCGCCAGCGCCTTGGCGCGGTCGGCGGGCATCGCGTGAGCAGTGAGGGCGACCACCTTCCAGGGCCGGTCGCCCTTGATCGTTTTCAGGTCCTGCAGCAGCGCGTACCCATCCCGTCCCGGCAGCTGAATGTCGAGCAGCACGAGATCGGGTGGCGGGGCGTGGGTGCGCATCGTTTCCACGAGCGTGTCGCCCGAACCCAGCGGAATGACGGTGTGCCCGCGCAGTGTCAGCAGCGTCGACAAGAGCTTCAGGCTGTCGGGCTGATCCTCCACCACCACGATGATCCCCATCAGGACACTCCGACGCTCGAGGGGCTAGGGCTCCGCGGCAGCGTGAACCAGAACGTACTGCCCCGGCCGCGGTCGCTGTCGACGCCGATGCGGCCACCGTGCAGCTCGACGAGTCGTTTGCACAGGGCGAGTCCCAGCCCCGTGCCCTCGTAGTGACGGCTGGCAGACGGGTCGAGCTGCACGAATTCACGAAACAGCTTCTGCTGATCCGCGGCCGAGATGCCGATGCCCGTATCGACGACCTCGACGCGCACGCCGTCGGCTTCCGGACGGCCGGACAGGCGCACCTGGCCGCCTTCGGGTGTGAACTTGATGGCGTTGGAGAGCAGGTTCAACAGCACCTGCCGCACGCGGACATGATCCGCGGTAACGCTGAGCGGATCGCCGGGAAGGTCCAGGTCGAGACGATGCCGGCGTTTCTCCGTCTGGGCACGCACGGTGTCGGCCGCCTCGGAGAGCAGCTGGCGCAGATCGATCGGCTCCAGGGTGAGCCGCAGGTGGCCCGCCTCGATTTTCGAGAGATCGAGCAGCTCGCTGATGAGTTGCAGCAAGTTGCGGCCGTTGCGCGCCACGGTCTCGAGAAAATCGCGCTGCGTCTCCGAGAGCGCTCCCACCTCCTCGGTGAGCAGCATGTCGCTGAAGCCGATGATGCTGTTCAGCGGCGTGCGCAGCTCGTGCGACATGTTGGCCAGGAAATCGCTCTTCAACCGGTTCGCTTTGCCGAGCTCTTCGTTGAGGCGCGTCAGCTCGTCCGACTGTGCCTCGAGATACGTCGCGGTCTTGCGCACTTCGGTGGCGAGCCGTCGCGTGTGCTGAAACGCCGATTCGCGCTCGCAGGCGATGGCGAGGTTCGGAACAGCGAGCTCCAGTGCGTCGATTTGCGGTTGGGTGAGCGGGTCCGCGGGAAGAGCGACGAGCAATCCCACGAGCCGTCCCGCCGAGCGCAGTGGTGCCACGATGGTTTCGGTACCGGGTATCGCGGGGAGCCGCAACTTGGTCCGCGCCGTCGCGTGTGCGTCGTTGCTGAGGCGCAGCACGCCAGCGCTCCCCTCGCCCACGATTTCCCGCACCGTGATTCGCGACACGGGCTTTCCCGAGACGCCGCGCGCGGCCGTCGCTTCCCATTGATTCGCCTCGAAGTCCGGCTGGTAGAGCACCAGGGCCGCGCCACCGGTCGCCTCGGCGAGCACGTCGAGAGCGGGGGTGAGGCCGGCGCCTTCGCGCGGCGCGGCGTTCAACGCGGCGAGCAAACGCGCGGTGTACTCCTGCATCTGCTCGCGCCACGCGAGCGTCTGGCTCATGCGGTTGACGCCCCGTGCGATCGTCCCGAATTCGGCGCCTTCTTCGGGGAGGTGGAGGTCGTACTCTCCTGTCTCGACGCGCTCGAGGGCGGCGACGATCGTGCCGAACGGCTCCGCCAGACGTCGCCGACTGTAGACGAGGCCGATGCCGAGGGCGATGAGAACCGCGGCAGTGATGATCGTCGTGCCGAGCGCGGCCTGTTGCGCAGAATCGCTCAGGTCGAGGACGATGTCGCGAATGTTGCCGCGCTGCTGTTCGAGCGCCGGGGAGGCGTTGAGCACGCGCAGCTGGTCGAGTGTCTGTAACACGGCGAGAGCGTCCTGCTGCGTCTGGCGTGCGTCGATCCAGGACGTCAAGGCGATGGTGAGCCCCGCCAGCGTCACCGCGAAGAACGTGGCGAGGAACAGCCGCGTGATGCTCGGCGCCCGGCGGACCGGTTTGGGAGTCGGGGGCGGGGGCGTTTGGGGGGCGGCCATGCGCCCATATTAGTAGGGCTGTAGGACGGCTTCC
>DASTHG010000292.1:0-2126 GCA_035718325.1 Gemmatimonadales bacterium
GCGAGTACCCAGCCGAGCGGTGCGAGCACGAGCCCCCACAGCGCCACGGCGGCGAGGAATGCCTGGTACACGGTGCGGTTGACGAGCTCGGGATCGTTGGCGCCGGCGGCGCGCGAGACCAGCACGCCCATGCCGCTGAACACCGACATCACGAAGACGATGACGACGATGAAGACCTGCGTCGCCACGCCGATCGCGGCGTTGCCGGCGTAGCCCACGAGATGCCCCACCAGCACGTGATCCACCATCGGCTGCAGGCCGCTGATGAAGTTCTGCAGCATCATCGGCCAGGCGAGCATCCAGACAGCGCGCGTCAGCGGTCCCTCGACGATGGAGCGATCAAGGGGCCGGGCCGTCGGACGGGTCGTCGAGCTCGTCACGCTACACCGCGCGCTGTTTCCACCGGCCGCGGCGGAACAGCACCACGGCCACGACGGCGAAGGTCGAGTATCCGATCATGATCGCGAGGAACGCTCCCAGTGGAGCATGCAACACCACCCGTGCCAGGACATACGCCAGCGGAATCTCCCACAGCCAGAAGCAGGCGACATTGATCCAGGTGGGGGTCCAGGTGTCGCCGGCGCCGTTGAACGCCATACTCAGCACCATGCCGAGCGCGTAGAACACGAAGCCGAAGCTCATCGTGCGCAGCGCCTGCACGCCGATCGGGGCTGCCGCCGCGTCCTGTGTGAATAGACCGACGATCGGTCCGGCGAGGGCGATGAACAACACCCCCACGAACCCCAGCACGACCATGTTGTACCGGCCGGCGATCCAGACCGCCCGCTCGGCACGATCGGGGTCCTTGGCGCCGAGCGATTGCCCGACGAGCGTGGCGGCGGCGTTCGCCAGTCCCCACGACGGGAGCAAGCAGAAGATCACCAGCCGGATCGCGATCGTGTAGCCGGCGAGCGCGGCGCTCCCGAACGACGAGATGATGCGGACGATCCCGACGTAGCTCGCCGTCCCCACGAATACCTGGAACGTCCCCGAGCCCGAGAGCTCGACGAGATGCTTCATGATAGCGGGGCGCAGCACGAGATCGGGGCGTCGGACCGTGACGCGTGCGTCGCCGCGGCTCAGTCGGTACAACTGATACACGACGCCCATGCCGCGACCGATCGTCGTCGCGATCGCGGCGCCCGTGACGCCCAACCGCGGGAACGGCCCGACGCCGAAGATCAGGCACGGTCCCAGCAGAATGTTGATCGCGTTGGCAAACCACAGGACGCGCATCGCGATGGCCGCATCGCCCGAGCCACGGAAGATCGCGTTGATGAGAAAGAGCAGCAGCACCGTGGCGCTCCCGCCCAACATCGTGCGCGTGTAGGTGGAGCCGATCGCCGTCACGGCGGGCGACGCTCCCATCACGGTGAGCAGTCGCGGGGCGAGGGAGATCCCGAGCACCGCCACGATCGCGGCAACCACGAGTCCCAGCGCGATGCCCTGCACGGCCGCTTGGGACGCGGCCTCGGGACGCTTCTCGCCGATGCGCCGTGCCACGACCGCCGCGACTCCGATCGACAACCCCATCGCCGCCGTGTACACCAGGGTCAGCATCGATTCGGTCAGCCCGACCGTCGCGACGGCGTCGGGCCCGAGATGCGAGACCCAGAACACGTCGGCCACGGCGAACAGCGACTCCATCACCATCTCGAGTACCATGGGGATGGCGAGCAGCACGATCGCGCGGTTGAGCGAGCCGGTGGTATAGTCGTGTCGTACGCCGCGCACGGCGTCGCGGACCACCGACCACACGCTTTCACGGACGGGAGCGACGGGCGCGGCTTGGGTAGGCTCCGGATTCATTTCGGTCCCCGGCGGGCGAAGATGACCCCGGCAAGGCACAGCGCCCCACCCAGGATGGCGACCAGCTGCGGCACTTCTCCCAGGATCAACCAGCTCATCCCGATCGTGATCGGTGGCACGAGATAGGCCAGCGCGGCGAGGCGGCTCGCTGTGCCGCGCGCCAATGCGTACGCCCAGCAGGTGAACGCGACGGACGTGGGAAATACACCCAGGTAGGCCATCCACGCGAGGTCACCGGACGCTGCGGTCCGCACGTCGTGCACGAGCCGCGGGGCGTAGGGGAGACAGCACACCGCGCCGATGACGCAGCAGCTCCA
>DASTHG010000293.1:0-4086 GCA_035718325.1 Gemmatimonadales bacterium
CACCAGCGGCCGCAACGCCACGGCCACATTGAAGCCCTCGCGCTCGAGCGCGTACACGAGGCGTGCCGCGCCGATGTTGTCGTCGCTGAAGACGTATGCCGACGCCGCACGCGCCGGGGCGGCGGGGGCGGGGAGGACGGAGTCCGTCACCGCGGCACCGGCCGGCGCCGCGGCGTCCTCGGTCCAGTACGCTTCGATGTTGAACGTGTACGGCATCGACCAGGCGGTGATGTCGTAAAACCCGTAATCCTCCTTGTCGGCGTCCGTGCCGCGGCGGCGATTGCGCCGGAACTTCTCCACCTGGTCCTGCACGAACGGCCGCTCGAGCACGGCATTCGGCTCGAGCAGCGCCTTCGCGAGCCGCCGTTGCGGTTGCGTCAGATCGACGACGTAGCTCCCCGCCGGGAAGGTGTGCCGCCCGGCTGTCCCGCCGAGATAGGGATGCGACAGCGTGGATGCCCACGCTCCCGTCAGGCGCGACACCTCGATGCCGTTGCGCAGCAAGAGACCCACCACGTGCGCCGTCATGCGCGGGTCGGTACCGGGGACCAGCACGACGCGCTTCATCCGGTCGGTCGCCGCTTCGTCCATCGCCGACTTGCGGAAGGCGTAGTAGTCGGCGAGGCGCGCCTGGCGGTTCCGGGCCGCCGTCTCGAGCGTCGCGAGTGACGCGATGAAATGGTGGGCGATGCCGTCGCGGAACGTAGATGTCGTGCCGTCATCGCGGCGGCGGTTGAACTCGGGGCCGCCGTCCGTCTCGTAGGTCATGCCCGTCGCGCCCTGGAAAGTGGTCCACTCGTCCCAGTAGCCGGCGTAGAAGAAATCGAAGACCCCGCGGACGAAGTACTGCCAACCGTAGTGATCGAAGGCAGCGGCATTACCGCGGCCGAACACGTCGAACCAGTGCGGCGCCTGGGCCGGGAGATTCTGATTGACGGAGGGTGCGACGGGCGGGAAGAAGAACGTCTGCGTCGTGGAGTGGTGGTCGACGAACACTTGCGGATGCCAGCGCAGGATTCCGTCCATCATGACGCGCACTTCCGGCTGACTCTGTGCGACGAGATCGCGGTTCATGTCGAAGCGGAAGTGGTTGTAGCGCCCCGTCACGCCCCACGGCTCGTTCTGCTCCAGCGCCCACGGGTTATCGGCCCCGACCGCAACCGAGTTGTACCAGGCGGCGAATCGCTCGTGGCCGTCGGGATTGGCCGACGGGTTCAGCACCAGCACGACGTTCTTGAGGATCAGCTGTGTGATCGAGTCGTCTCCGGCGAGCATCTGGTAGGCGACCTGCATCGCCGCCTCGAACCCCGCCGGCTCGTCGCCATGCACCGAGTACTGGAACACCACGATGATCGGCTCGGCGGCGGCGATCTGCGTCGCCCGCGCGGCCGACGTCTTGCGCGGATCGGTCAGTTCGGCGACGGCGGCGCGGATCTGATCGATGTGGGCGAGGTTCGCCGAATCGGAAATGATCAGCACCCGGTAGGGCCGGTGCTCCACCGTCTGCCCCCACGTCTCGGCGCGCACCCGGTCGGGCGCCGTGGCGAGCAGCGTGTCGAGATACCTTTGCATCACGGCGTACATCGTCTGCTGCTCGCCCGCCGCGTAACCCGTGACCGACTCGGGGCGCGGCACTGCGGAGCGGTAGGGCCCGCGCGAGTAGAAGTCGAAAGATTGCGCCGTCAAAGTCGCGGACGCGCTCAGCAGTCCGAGGAGCAGGGCGTGGGTTCGCATGGGCGCTCAATGTATCCCCCGCCGGTGATGTCGCAACCACTTGTTATTAGCTGACTTGTGACAGCGTCCCTTGACGATCATAATGTCACGATATAACGTGACAATACATCTTACGTAACATCTTGACGTAGGATCTTACGTAGCATCGTAAGACATATCGAAAGGAGCTGGCATGCGACACGGTTTCGACTGGGATGGGTTCTTCGGCTTCGGGCCACGGGTGTTCGCGTTCGGCCATGGCGGGAGGCATCGTCGCCGCCGGCAGTGGTTCGAGTCGGGGGACATGAAGTATGTGATCCTGAAGCAGCTGCGGGAAAAGCCGAAGCACGGCTACGAGATCATGAAAGATCTCGCCGAGCAGATGCACGGTTGCTACTCGCCCTCGCCCGGGACCGTCTATCCGACGCTGCAGTGGCTCGAAGACGAGGGTCTGGTCCGTTCCCGCGACGTGGACGGCAAGAAGGTCTACGAAATCACCGAGGCCGGGACGCAATTCCTGGAGGAGCACAAGGACGTGGTCACCGACATCTTCGACCGGGTCGCCGACGCCGTGGAAGACGCGCTGGGGGGCTCGATGGCCGAGCTCAATCAGGGGGTGGCGCGGCTCATGAAGACCGTCTATCGCCGCGGCTACCGCGGCTCCGACGAAGTCCGCAAGAAGATCACCGACATTTTGGCGCGGGCCGCCAAGGACATCGAGGACGCACTCGTATGACCACTCCGATGACCGGCATCCGCGCGTCGGATGCCGAGCGTGAGCAGATTTCCACGTTGTTGCAGACGGCCGCCGGCGAAGGCCGTCTCACGCCAGATGAAGCGGGCGCGCGTCTGGCCGACGCACAAACTGCCACGTACCGTCACGAGCTGGAACGACTCGTCGCCGATCTGCCCCCGGCGGTGGTTTCCGACGTGACCCGTGGGCGGGGGCGCTCCGTGCCGCGCGCCTTGTGGGTGGGCGGCGCGTTGCTGCGTGCGACGGCGTTCGCCGCGTTCCTGCTGCTATTCTGGCGCGTCGCGTTCTGGCCGATGGCCGTCCTCGGCATGTTCGCGTTCTTCGCGTTCGCGCGCGCCATGCGCTACGGCCGCCATCAGCGCCGGCAGTGGTGGATGATGCGCCGCGGCGCTCCCGATCGCTGGGTGACCGTAGTGCGCTGATCGGACGCGCGCGAAATCGGCTACATTTGCGCGCGTGATGCTCGAAGCCTGCGTCGACTCCGTCGAATCGGCGCTCAGCGCCCAGGCGGGGGGCGCCGACCGGGTGGAGTTGTGCGATAACCTGCTGGAAGGCGGCACGACACCCAGCGCGGGGGTGATCGCGCTCTGTTGTGCGCGGCTCAGGATTCCGGTCCACGTCCTGATCCGTCCCCGTGGCGGTGACTTCGTCTATTCCGACCTCGAGCTCGACGTGATGCGGCGCGACATCGCCGTCGCCCGCCAGCACGGCGCCCAGGGGGTCGTGTTCGGCATCCTGCTCCCCGACGGCGCAATCGACGTTCCTCGTACTGGGGCGCTCGTCGCTGCGGCCCGCCCGCTCCGCGTCACCTTCCACCGCGCCTTCGACTTCACAGCCGATCCCGACCAGGCGCTCGACGATCTCATCGCCCTCGGCGTGGACCGGCTGCTCACCTCCGGCCAGGCGGCGACGGCGCTCGACGGCACCGGCATTCTCGCGCGCCTCGTGCGCCGCGCCGCCGGACGCATCGCGATCGCCGCCGGCGGCGGGCTGTCGGAAGAAAACGTGCTCGCGTGATCGAGCGGACCGGCGTCCCGGAAGTCCACGTGCGCGCCACCGCGCTGCTCGAAAGCCCGGTCGCCTACCGCCCTACGCACGTGTCGTTGTTGAAGCAGCCGCTCCCCAACGAATACGACCGCGCCGTCACCGATCCCGAGCGGATCCGGCGCCTCGTCGAGCTGCTCGGAAAGACCACCCTTGCGGAGCGTCCAGCATGCTGACGCGCCGCGATATGCTGTCGCGCATGGCCGGTGCCGGTGCGGCGCTCTCCGGGCTGCGCCTGCCGTCGCTCTTGGTCGGATCCCGGGCGCCGCGCCTCGCCCGTCCCACGGCGGCGCAACGCGCCTGGCAGGATCTCGAGCTCGGGATGTTCGTGCACTTCGCTCCCAACACCTGGCAGGAAAAGGAATACGACGACCTGTCGCTCGCTCCCGGCGCGATCATGGAGAACGTCGACACCGAGCAGTGGGTCGACACCGCTCTGGCACTCGGAGCCCGCTACATCGTCCTCGTCGCGAAACACGCCGGCGGATTCTGTCTCTGGCAGACCGAAACGACCGACTACTCTATCAAAAACTCCCCGTGGAAGGGTGGACGCGGCGACATTATGGCGTCGCTCG
>DASTHG010000294.1:0-9644 GCA_035718325.1 Gemmatimonadales bacterium
GAGGAACACACGGCTCATCCCGCCGCCGCCGAGCTCCTGTTCGATGCGATAGGCGGAGCCCAGGGCGGCCTGGAGTCGGTCGCGCAGCTCTGTCATGTGGCGCTGAAGATAGCCTGCGGTTTCTCTCGACGCCTGTCCTCGACGCTGTCTCTCGACGTCGTCAGTCTCTCAAGTATCCCCAGGTATGTAACCGGTCGAAGTCCTCGAACCAGCGGTCCCCGATGTCTTTCCGATAAAACATGTTCGGGATCATGATGTTCTCGATCCGGTTGTAGACCTGGCGCTGCGCCTGCTTCATCGTCGAGCCCAGTCCCACGACGATCAGCACGACGCCCGACGTCCCGGTCACGAGCCACTCGTTATCCACGGTTTTCACGTCCTCGATGTGCACCCCTTCGCGCATCGGCTTCTTGAAGATGATCACGGCGTCCTTGGAGCTCGTCTCGAACGTCTCGGGATCACGATAGGGAAACGGCGGCACCACGATCCGCACCCCGACCTGGAAGCCGCTGCGGGCTTTGAAGCGCGTGATCGACCCTTCGGCGAGCCGGTGCAGGAATTCGCCGATCGGCGTGAGCATTCCCTCCTGCTGGATGCTGATCGTGGGATACCCGAACCGGGCCGTGAACTCGAGCGGGAAGATCCCGTTCGAGTTCACGATGCAATTGACGTCGATGTAGCCGACGTAGCTTTCCTCTTTCAGCTTCGCTTCCATCTTCTTCAGGGTCGCGGCGAAGAGGCGGTTCGGCTCGCTCCAGAACATCGCCGTTCCCATCTCGCCGGTCGACGGACCGATGTCCCCGGGGAACAGCTTCTTGTGCTCGAAGTTCACGTTGATGGGTAGGATGAATTCCTTGCCGTTGAAGAACGCCCCGATCGCCACTTCCACGCCGACGATACGCCGCTGCAGCTGGAACTCCCTGATGCGGGACGCCCAGGCCCGCTTGTAATCCTCGAGCACCTGGATCACATCGGCACCGTGTTCGTCCTCGCCCACGAACAGCAGCTGCTTCAAGTTCTGCGCTTCGCCCGACGGCTTGATGACGTAGCGGTTGGGGTTGGCCTGGACGAACGCGATCGCGTCGTCGAACGACGTGAAGTTCTCCTGCGGGATGATCGACACCCCGGCGGCCTTCAGCTCCTGCTGGCCGAAAGCGCGGTCGTCCTCGAGGCGGTCGGTGTAGGGCGTGCCCCCCACCACCGGCTTGCCCGCGGCGCGCAGCTTCTGTGCCTTCGCCCCCTGGCCCAAGACGTCGTCGAACACGATGACGTCCGCCCATTCGACCTCGCGTTCCCAGTCATCGGTCTTGGGGACGAAGCCGTTGCCGATCTCCTTTTCGCTCTGGCTGTCGGTGCACAGCTGCACCTCGTGCCCTTCCTTCACCACCTGCCAGGCGATATCCGCGATCAGCCCGTCGAGCGAGACGAACAGAAACTTCTTCCGGTCCACCACTCCTCCAGACGCCGGTGTTGGCGTAACATAAGCGTTGCGACCGTGCTCTGTCCTTGAACGGGGGTCCGACCGATGCGATCGACCATCCTGCTCGTGAGTGTTGCCGGGCTCGTCTGCAGCGCCGCCTGCGCCGTCAATCCCGCCACCGGAAAGAAGGAGCTGGCCCTCGTCAGCGAGTCCCAGGAGGTGCAGATGGGACTGCAGGCCGACCCCGGCGTCATCACCAGCATGGGCCTCGACCCCGACAGCGGCCGGCAGCGCTACGTCCGCGCGCTCGGCATGCGGCTCGCCAGCACCTCGGAGCGGCCCAACCTGCCGTGGACGTTCCGCGTGATCGACGACCCGGTCGTCAACGCCTTCGCCATCCCCGGCGGCCACGTCTACGTCACCCGCGGCATCATGGCGCACTTGAACAGCGAGGCGGAGCTGGCCGGGGTGATGGGCCACGAGATCGGGCACGTGACCGCACGTCACTCCGTGCAGCAGATGAGCCGGCAGCAGATCGCCCAGCTCGGCCTGGTGCTCGGCACGGCGATCGAGCCGAAGCTGCAGCGCTACGCCGGCGCCGCGTCACAGGGCCTCGGCCTCCTCTTCCTCAAGTACAGCCGCGACGACGAGAGCCAGGCGGACTATCTCGGCTACCGCTACATGCGCCGGCAGCGCTACGACGGCCGCCAGATGCCGCAGGTGTTCGCGCTGCTCGACCGCGTGACCGCGGCGAGCGGCAGCCGCATTCCCGAGTGGCTCGCCACGCACCCCGATCCCGGCAATCGCCTGGAAGCGATCCAGCGCGACATCGCCGCCACTCCGCGGGAATCACTCGGTACCGTCGTGAACCGCGAAGCGTATCTGCGCATCGTCGACGGCATGGTGTACGGTGACAATCCGCGCGACGGCTACGTGCGGGGCGGTGTGTTCGTGCACCCCGATCTGCGGTTTCAGATCGCGTTTCCAGCGGGATGGACGGTGCAGAATGGGCGCGACGCGGTGCAGGCGGTCAGTCCGGGCCAGGATGCGCTCGTGCAGCTGTCCGTCCCCGGCCAGTCGACCCCGGACCAGGCGGCGACGGCGTTTTTCTCACAGCAGGGCGTGAGCGGCACGCCGTCCGGCTTCACCTTCCGCGGCCTGCCCGCGACGACGGGCGAGTTCACCGCCACGACCGATCAGGGCACCATCGCCGGACGCGCGACCTACATCGCGTATGACACCAGAGTCTACCAAATCCTCGCGATCACGAGCCAGGAGCGCTACCCCGGTGTGCGGGACGTCGCCTGGCGCGCCACGACGAGCTTCGACCGTCTCACCGATCCGGCCGTACTCGCGGTGCAGCCGTGGCATGTGCAGGTGGTGACGGTGCCGCGCAGCATGACGGTGGAGGAGTTCGTGCGGGTCTATCCGGGTCCCGTGCCGGTGGCGACGGTCGCGCTCGTCAACAACGTCGACCCCGGCGACCGGTTCGCGGCGGGGTCGCTCGCCAAACGCATCGTCGGAGACCCGTTGCCGTGACGGCGCGGATCGCGGGAAAGTGGGCGCTCGTCACCGGGGCGAGCGCGGGGATCGGACTGGCATGCGCGCGGCGCTTCGCCGCCGACGGCGCGCACCTCATTCTCTGGGCGCGGCGTGCCGAGCGGCTCGACGACGAGGCGCAGGCGATCCGTGCGCGACACGGTGGCGGCGTGCAGGTGCGTACCGCGGTGGTGGATGTGCGCGACCGGGCGGCGGTGGAGCGCGCGATCGCGGCGCTCGTGGCCCACGGGATCGTCCCTGACGTGCTGCTCAACAACGCAGGGCTCGCCGCCGGGCTCGACAAGCTCCAGGACGGCGATCCCGACGATTGGGACCGCATGATCGACACCAATGTGAAGGGGCTGCTCTACGTGTCACGCGCCGTGCTGCCGCACATGGTGCGGTTGGGGCGGGGGCACGTCGTCAATCTCGGGAGCCTCGCCGGCCACCAGACCTACCCGAAGGGCAACGTCTACGGCGCGACGAAGTACGCCGTGCGCGCGCTTAACGAAGGGATGCACCTCGATCTCGTCGGGACGCCGGTGCGGGTCTCGAGCATCGACCCCGGTCTCGTAGAGACCGAATTCTCCGTGGTGCGGTTCCACGGCGACGCCGCGCGGGCGAAGAGCGTCTATCAGGGAATGCGGCCGCTCACGGCGGACGACGTGGCGGAGGTGGTGAGCTATGTCGTCAATCTGCCCGAGCACATCGACGTGCTCGACCTGGTGCTGATGCCGACGGCGCAACGCAGCACGCAGGTGGTCCACCGCGAGGGGTGAGCGGCGGCCGGCCGGCTATTTCGCCCGGTCGAGATACTCCCCGGTATTGGGGTTCACCCGCACCTTCTCGCCCGTCTGGATGAACTCGGGGACGTTCACCGTCACGCCGTTGGACAGCTTGGCGGGTTTGGTCGACGCCGTCTTGGTGGCGCTGCGCATCACCGGCGACGTCTCGACGATCTCGAACACGACTTCGTTCGGCAGCTCGACCCCGATCGGCCGGCCCTCGAAGTACTCCGCGATCACTTCCATGCCATCCGTCATCCACTGCGCATGGTCGCCCAGTGCTTCCTCGTCGAGCTCGTACTGCTCGTAGTTCTGCGTGTTCATGAAATGATACGAGTGTCCGTCATGGTACATGTACTGCAGCTCATGGGTCTCCATCCGCGCTTCTTCGACCTGGTCCGATGCCCGAAACCGGTGCTCGACGGTGACGCCGCTCTTCAACTTGCGCATCTTGGCGTGCACCATCGCCCGCAGATTGCCGGGGGTGTGATGATTGAACTCGATGATCCGGCACGGCTCACCTTCGAACATGATGGTCATGCCGCGGCGGATGTTGGTAGCGGTAATCGGCATCGGACGGATTCCTGAGGAGAAGCGTTCGCGCGGCATTCCCTGGCTGGGGTGCTCGGGCGCCAGAATCTAAACGGGCCACGCGGCGGGCGGCACCCTGAGAAACAGCCCGTCGCCTGAGGCCTTTCGCCACGCGCTACCTTCTTTCATCCTTAGACCTGTGACTCGTCACCCCAACGCCGAGTCTTGAACGAGCAGATGCGCATGCAGCTCACCGGCACCAGCCTCTTCCTCCTCGCTCTGGCGATCGGATGCCGCACCGCCCAATCGGGCGTCGTGGCGCACCCGGGCGCGCAGCAGCGCGACACGCTGCTCCCCGGCATGCCGCCACCGCTCGATCCCAACAACGTCTACGCCGGCGCCGGCGCCGGGATGATCGACTCCGTCGCTCGGCTCGCGCGGCCGCTGGTCTACGTGCCCCTCGGCGGAGCGGGCAGCGTCACCATCATCGATCCGGTGGCGCACACGGTGCTGCGCACCTTCGCCACCGCGACGCTGCCGCAGCACGTCGTCCCGGCCTACGACCTGCGCACGCTCTGGGTCGCGAACGATATCGGCAACAGCCTGACCCCGATCGACCCCATCTCGGCGAAGGAAGGCAAGAGCATCCCCGTCGAGGATCCGTACAACCTCTACTTCACGCCCGACGGCAAGTATGCCGTCGTCGTGGCCGAGCGCGACCAGCGGCTCGATTTCCGCGACCCGCACACGATGGCGCTGCACGACTCGGTGAAAGTTGAATGTCCCGGGGTCGACCACATGGACTTCACCGCGGACGGGCGCTTCGCGGTCGCCTCGTGCGAGTTCTCGGGAAAGCTGCTGCGACTCGACGTGGAAACACACAAGATCACCGGGTACCTGAAGCTCGATCCCGGCAAGCCGTCGATGCCGCAGGATGTGCGGTTGTCCCCCGACGGCAAGGTGTTCTTCGTCGCCGACATGCTCGAGGACGGCGTGTTCATCATCGACGCCGACTCGCTGAAGCGCATCGGCTTCCTCCCCACCGGCACCGGGACGCACGGCATCTATCCCAGCCGCGACGGGAGGCTCTTCTACGTGTCCAATAGGGGTTGGCATACGCTGCACGCCGGTCCTCATGGACCCGGGAGCATCAGCGTCGTGGATCCGATCGCCCGTGCCGTCGTAGCCAACTGGCCCATCGAGGGCGGCGGCAGCCCCGACATGGGCAATGTCTCGGTCGATGGGTCAGAGCTGTGGCTGTCGGGGCGGTACGATCAGGAAGTGTATGTCTTCGACACCCACACCGGAAAATTGCTGTATCGCATCAAGGTGGGTCGCGACCCGCACGGCCTCGCGGTGTGGCCGCAGCCGGGGCGGTTCAGTCTGGGGCACACCGGGAATATGAGGTGATAGGTGGCAGGTGACAGGGTACCTACCACCTACCACCTACCACCTTCTTTTCAAGCTCTCAGCTCCGGCAAATCCCGAAACAGCTCCAGCACTTCCGGATTCGCCAACGCCTCGACGTTCGTCACCGCCTGCCCATGCACCACGGCCCGCACCGCCAGCTCCGACAGCTTCCCGCTGATCGTCCGCGGCAAGTCGGCCACCTGGATGACGCGCCACGGAACGTGATGCGGGCTCGCCTCCTCGCGTAGCCGCCGCCGGATACGCTCGGCGAGCGCGTCGTCGAGCCGCAGGCCCTCGCGCAGTTTCACGAACAACACGATGTGTACGTCCGCCTCGCTCTCGTGCGCGATCGCCAGGCTTTCGAGCACTTCGGATTGGCGCTCCACCACCCGATACAATTCCGCAGTGCCGATGCGTACCCCGCCGGGGTTCAGCGTCGCGTCCGAACGGCCGGAAATGATCAGCCCGCCGTGCTCCGTGAACTCCGCCCAGTCGCCGTGGCGCCAGACGTTCGGGAACCTCTCGAAATAGGCGGCGCGATACTTCGCTCCGTCCGGGTCATTCCAGAACGCCACCGGCATCGATGGGAAGGGTCTGGTGCAGACGAGCTCCCCCGAGGCGCCGCGCACTGGCCGCCCCATGGCATCGAAGGTGTCCACCGCCATGCCAAGTCCCGGTCCCTGCAGCTCGCCGCGCCACACCGGCTCCGTTGGCACACCCAGCGCGAAGCAGGAGATCAGCTCGGTGCCGCCCGAAATGTTGCAGAGATGCAGGTCCTGCTTGACGTGCGCGTAGACGTAGTCGTAGCTGTGATCCGCCAACGGGCTGCCGGTCGTGAGCAACGCGCGCAGTGTCGTCAGGTCGTGGGTGCGGGCGGGGTCGAGCCCCGTCTTGTCTGCCAGGGCGAGGTATTTGGCGCTGGTACCGAACACCGTCACGCCCTCTTGCGCGACCATGTCCCAGAGCACCTGCGGATCGGGCGCCAGCGGCGCGCCGTCGTACAGGACGAGCGTCGCGCCCGTGGCCAACGCGCTTGCGAGCCAGTTCCACATCATCCAGCCGGTGGTCGTGTAATAGCAGATCCGGTCGGTCGGGCCGAGGTCGCAGTGCAGCACGTGCTCCTTCTGGTGCTGCAGCAGCGTCCCGCCGGCCCCGTGCACCATGCATTTGGGGAGGCCCGTTGTCCCGGACGAATACAGGATGTACAGCGGGTGATCGAACGGCAGCCGGGAAAACCGGGCTGCGGTTTCCGGCCCGAGCCATTCGTCCCACAGAAGAGCGCGCGGGATCGAGCGCACGTCGGGATGTTCCGACAAATAGGGAATCACGACGATGTGGGCGACCGGCGGCAGCTGTTGCATCACCGCGGCGATCCGCGGGCGCAGATCGATTTCCTTTCCCCCGTAGCGGTATCCGTCCACGGCGAGCAGCAGGCGCGGCGCGATCTGTCCGAAACGGTCCACCACGCCGGCCACTCCGAAGTCGGGCGAGCAGGAGGACCATATGGCGCCGATGCTCGCGGCGCCGAGCATGGCGGCGATCGCCTCGGGGATGTTGGGAACGTACGCGGCGACCCGATCACCGGGCCGTACCCCGGCGTCGTGCAACGCCGCCGCGACGCGGGCCGCGAGCGCCGCGAGGGCAGGGCGGCTGAGCTCGCGCCGCTCCCCTCCCTCGCGCAGGGCGATGACGGCCGGTCCATCGCCTTGGGGACGCAGCAGATTTTCGGCGAAGTTCAGCCGTGCCTCGGGGAACCAACGCGGGCCCCGTGGCGAGGGTGGCCCCATGTATTGGAGCCCCAGGGCGACTGGTCCCGGTCGGTCGCCCACGACGCCACAAAAGTCCCAGACCGCCGACCAGAACTCTTCCGGCCGCTCGATCGACCAGCGATGCAGCGCAGGGTACTCGCGCCCGCCGCCGGCCATCCGGGCGAACGCGTGGAGCCGGGTCGCGGCGGCGCGCGCGCGCGACGGCGCCCACAGCGGTGCAGTCATCGGCTCAGGAATATAGAGGTCTTGAACTCGCTCACCCGATCTGCTAGGATAGCAGGAGGGAGTCGCGTCCCGCTGTTTTCAGTGCCTCGAGCCAGTAGTGGCGGTGGGGAGAGAACAGCCGGGAGGCGACTTTTTCATTCCGGGAGTGCGTTGCAGGGGGAATCTGTCGAACGCATGAAGCGAAATCGCGGCAGTCGGGTATCTGACACAGGTCAAGGGGTCGGAGCGTCAACCGAGTCATAACATCGGTGCTCCGCGTCATTTGATCGCCCCGCCTGTGCCGATCGTGCAGACGGGGCGATCGTTTCTTCTCACCACAGGAGGAGACCATGAAATTGGACGACTTCTTCGTGGTGTCGACCGAGGGGGACACCTGGTGCGTCAGCACCGAGATGGCGCGTCACATCGACGGCTGTCTCGATGGCACCCCCGTTCCAGCCTGGATCGTGTTCGTGGACGTGACCGGCGCGCGCGTGCGGGTCCGGAGTGATGCCATCGAGTCGCTCACGCAGCGGACCGTGGAGCAGCGGGCGCTGAGCCGCGCGCTCGAGCGGCTCGCTCAGGATGAGCGCCGCGCCGACGGCCTGGTCAAGGAAGAAGGGGAATAAGCGCCGAGACCTGCTGCGCCAGCACACGCGGCGGCATCGCTTCCACCGGCAGGGCCATGAGCCGCTCGATCAGCTCGGCGATGGTGTCGCGCGACTGGCGAAACGCCGCGAGGACCTCTTCGTCCGTGCCTAACGCGTCCATCGGGTCCGGCAGGTCCCAGTGTGCGACGGCGCGCGCCCCGTGGAAGACCGGGCAGGCCTGTCGCGCCGAGTCGCACACGGTCACGACGAGATCCCAATCGCGCTGCTCGAGACCATCGACCTTGCGCGGCGTCTTGCCGGTCCAGTCGATCCCTAGCTCCGCGAGCGCCGCGACGGCGCGGCGGCTCACCCGGCCTGCGGGCCGCGCGCCGGCGCTCTCGGCGGCGAAGCGCCCGGCCCCCCGCGACGCCAGTATCGCCTCCGCCATCTGACTGCGGGCGGAGTTGCCGGTGCACACAAACAGAACTCGAAATGGTTTCGACATTGGCCGTTGATAGCTGATAGCTGATAGCTGATAGCTGATAGCTGATAGCTGATAGCCGATAGCCGATGTTGTCTAGTTGAGATTCGCCCGTCGAATCGAATCATCCAACGCCAACGCCCGCCGCGGCAGCCACTTGTAGTGCAGCTGCAGGCAAGCCCCGGTCCCTACGCCGCGACGGCCAGAGCAATTCTGGATCTGGCGCACGTGCTCGGACGCCGCGCTGTTCCAGACCGAGTCGTCGATCGCCGTCGCCTGATTCTCTTCCCACCCGTAGCGCGTAATGAGACAGGTCTTCATGTCGACGAGCCGCTGGTCGCAGGAACGGATCTCGGCGGCGTGCTGCGAGTCGGCCGCCGCCGTGATCTGCCCGATCTGGCTCTTCACGCTGTCCAGCTCGCGCGCCCGCTGACTCGCCGCCGAATCAGCCGCCGTTTCGGACCAGCCGCCACGTCCCTGCAGGCACTGCGCGATCTCGAGGGGAGCCGTCGAGAGGGCGCTGCATGTCTGCAGGTCGGACGCCCGCTCTTCGGCGCTCTTGGGTGCCTTGCATGCGAGCACCAGGACGACGGTGGCAAACGTTCTTGCGAAGCAGCGCATAGCTGAAATGTAGTCCTGGCCGATAGCCGATAGCGCCTCATCTCAGCAACAAGAACGCATCATACAGCGCATGCGTCCACGCCGTAATGCCGAACCCGCGCAACAGAAAGAGCGCACTGAACGCGAGCCCGGCGATCGTGCGAAACACGAACGAGTAGGCGGTGAGTTGGTCGCCGTATGGTCCGACGTAGTGAAACGCCGAGAAGATGAAGGCCCCGATCAAGGCGGCCCAGATACCCGCCACGAGGGGGCGCAAACCGAGCAGGCGCTTCCCCGCCCACGCAAGCGAGCCGA
>DASTHG010000295.1:0-21909 GCA_035718325.1 Gemmatimonadales bacterium
GGTGGATGATTCGGAGCGCGAAGTGCGTATCGCCGCCGTGAAATTCCTCGCGAGCCGCGGGCATCGCGGTGCGTTCCAGCGTGTCGAGAGCGCTGTGAGCGGCAGCAAGCTGCGCCAGGCACATCTCACCGAGAAGATGGCGTTCTTCGAGGCCTATGGCGCGCAGGCCGGCGTCGCGGGGATCCCGGTGCTGGAGCGCATTCTCGTGCCGCGCGGGCTCCTGGGCCGGCGCGAGGACTCCGAGACGCGCGCCTGTGCAGCGATGGCGCTGGGGAAGATCCGCGGCCCGGAAGCGCGGGCGGTGTTGGAGCGCGCGGCGCAAGATAAGGAACCGATGGTGCGCAACGCGGTGAGCCGCGCGCTGCGGGAGACGGTACGGTGACGGACGTTCCGCCCTCGGCCGGGCCCACGCCCCCGGCGCGTCGCGCCACCATCGCCGAAACGGTCGCGGTGTCGGACAGCTTCCTGCGACACGCGGGGCGCGAGTTCCTGGTGGTGTTCTACGCCGCGCTGCGCTCGCTCAAGCTCTATCCGATCGAAAACGCGCAGGTGCAGAAGGCGCTCGACGATCTCGCCGCGGTCGCCAAGCAGGTCCTCGACGTCGAGCAGGAGCTCGAGCTGCGGCTGCAAGGCGAATTCATTTTCGTCAACTCCACCCGGCTGCGGCTGGCGCTCGAAAACTACGCGTCGTTTTCTCACGTGCTGCAGGTGATGCGCCACTGCGGGGTGGGCGCCATTCGGCTCGACGCCCTGGTCGACCGGCGCCAGCTGCAGATTCTCGTCTCGCTGTTGCTGGCGCACTCGGCCGGGGAATCGAACCCCGACACGATCCACGAAGTCATCGGGAAACTGAGCGAGGCCGGGGCGGCGCACATCACGGTCGAGCCCCCCTTTGAGACCGACGAGAACGTCGCCGACAGCGAAAAGGCGAAAGAAGCGGCGAAGCGCACGTACGTGCGGTCGGTCGCCGTCACGAAGGAAGTGATCAACAGCCTCCGCATGGGCCGCACGGCGAACGTGAAGCGCGTGAAGCGCGCCGTGCAGGCGATCGTCGACCAGGTGCTCAACAACGAATCGTCACTCCTCGGCCTCACCACCCTGCGCGACTACGACGAATACACCTTCGTCCACTCCGTCAACGTGTGCATCTTCTCCGTCGCCCTGGGCCGCAAGCTGGGGCTGACGAAGCTGCAGCTCTATGATCTGGGCATGACGGCGTTGTTTCACGACGTCGGCAAGTCGCGCGTGCCGCTCGAGGTGCTGAACAAGGAGGGCGGGCTCACCGAGGAAGAGTGGCGCATCCTCCAGGCGCATCCCTGGCTCGGCGTGTTGACGCTGTTCGGACTGCGCGGCTACGGGGAAATCCCCTACCGCGGCATGGTGGTCTGCTACGAGCACCACATGAAGATCGACCTCACTGGATACCCTAAGGCCATCCGGCCGCGTTCATTGTCGATCTTTTCCAAGATCGTGGCCGTCGCGGACGGCTTCGACGCCGCAACCAGCCGGCGGGTCTATCAGACCGTGCCGATTCAACCCGACCAGGTCCTGAAAGAGATGTGGGAAAACCCGCGGCGCGGCTACGACCGCGTCGTCGTGAAGGCGTTCATCAACTTGATCGGCATTTACCCCGTGGGGACATGCGTCATCCTCGACACCTATGAGGTGGGGTTGGTGCACGCCGCCAACCCCGACACGTCGTTCGTACACCGGCCGATCGTCCGCATCGTCGCGTCGGCGGACGGGGCCATCACGCACCCGGGCGTGCTCGCCGACCTGTCGGAGCGCGACGCCAACGGCAACTACCCGCGCACCATCGTCAAGGTGACCGACCCGGCACGCTTCGGCCTCAACGTCAGCGACTACTTTGTCTGAACAACCGATCGCCCGGGCCTTCGGCGCCGCCAGGGGCGCCGGGCGGGCGGCGTTGATTCCCTACTACACGGCCGGATATCCCACCCGGGCGGCGTGCCTCGACGCCCTGCGCGCCGCTGCCGCCGCGGGCGCCGATCTCGTGGAGATCGGCATCCCGTTCAGTGATCCGATCGCCGACGGTCCCACGATTCAGCGCTCCACGCACAGCGCGCTGGAGCAGGGGATGACGGTGGCCGGTGTGCTGCAGCTGGTGCGCGAGGCTGGGCTCGACATCCCGGTCGTGCTCATGACGTATATCAACCCTGTCCTCGCCTACGGTATCGAGCGCTTTGCCGCGGATGCGCGTGCGGCCGGGGTCGCCGGCGTGCTGTTCACCGACCTTCCGGCCGGAGCCTCCCCCGAGTCGGAGCGCGCGGTGGCGGCGGCTGAGCTCGATCTGATCCGTCTCGTGGCCCCCACGACGACCGACGAGCGCCTCGTGGCGGCTGTCTCGGGTGCCGGCGGCTTCATCTATTTGATATCGCGGCTTGGCGTCACCGGTGCCCGTCCCGATGCGCCCGCCGACCTGGACCGCCACGTGCGCCGCCTGCGCGGCGTCACGCGGCTGCCGATCGCGGTCGGGTTCGGCATCAGCACTCCCGCGCAGGCGGCCGCTGCGGCCCGCTGGGCGGACGGCGTCGTGGTGGGGAGCGCCCTCGTGGATGCACTCGGCAGCGGCGGCCTCGCTGCCGCCCGCCGTCTGCTCGAGAGCCTCGCCGGGGCGCTGGCGACGCGGGGAGCCGCGTGACCTTTCAGAAGTTCATCACAGGCTATGGCCGCGCCCTCGCGGTCGGCGGCGTCGCGGTGTTCATCGTCACGCTGATCGTCGATCCGCGCTGGACGCACCAGTGGATCGAGATGTTGGTGATGATCGCGGTGGTCACGGCGGCGCGCGGGCAGGCGGTGCGGTTGTCGAAGTTCTCGTATCTGAACCAGACCGGTCTCGTCAGTCTCTGCGGCAGCCTGCTGGTGGGGCTCCCGGCGACGTTGATCGCTCTCGCCGCGGGGACACTCGTCTCCGACTGGATCTGGCTGCGCAAGACATTGTGGGCGGCGGTCATCAATTTCGGGCGCGAGACACTCGCGCTGGCCGCCTCGTACGGCGTCTACGCGGGGACGCTCACGATTTCCGGCGTCACCGCCCCCGGGCTGCACGTCGCCACGATCCCCGCGCTGTTCCTCTTCGCGGTCGTCTATTTCGCCGTCGGACGAGGGCTCTTCTACTTCAGCCTCATGGTGCGGGGCAAGCTCGAGCAGGACGAGCAGCTCCTGATCATCCGCTACGAAGTGATCGCGTACTTCGGCACGATCGGGGCCGGGACGACGGTCGTCACGGCGGTCCTCGCCTGGCCGCCTGTCACCTGGCTCTTCGTCGCTGCCTTGCTCGCGGCGCTCGGCCAGCTGCTGAAGCAGATGTTGGAGGAAGCGATCTCGGCCGAAGAGCTGAACAAGATTCACGCCATCGAGTCGGTGATCACCAGCAACATCTCCCTGCACGATTCGTTTCAGCGCATCGAGCGGCTGGCGCACCGGCTCGTGGATTGGGGCGATCTGCGCATCTATCGGCGCGTCGACGAGGGCCTGCGGCTCGCGTACCGCAGTGTGATCGGGCGCCCCAACCGGGTAGACCCGACGTCCGATGTCGCTGCGCTGCGCGGCCAGGTCGTGGCGAACGGCGAAACCATGGTGATTCACGACGTGATGCGGGACAAGCGCGTCGCCGACGTGCCCGAGTATGTACAGAGTCTCGTGCTGGTTCCCCTGCGGTTCGGCGACTCGGTGATCGGAACGCTTGAGCTGGAGCACCACAAGCGCCGCGCCTACCGCCGCAAGGACATCGTGACGATCGCGACGTTCGCCAACCAGCTCGCGACGGCGATCCACATCAACGATCTGCGCCGGCCGATCGTCGAAACGCTGGACCGCATGACGCGCCAGCTCAGCACGATCGGCGCGGCGGCGGCGTCGCTGCGCGACGTCTCGCGCGCCGTGGCCACCTCGACCGCGACGATCCGCGGAGCCGCGACGACTGAAGAAGCCGAGGTCACCGGCGGCCTGGAAGCCACCGACGCTCTCGCGCAGGTGTCGCGCCGCGTCGTGGTGGATGGCGCGGAGGCGGCGCAGGCCTCGACGTCCGCGAGCGACGTCGCCAGTCGCAATCGCGAGCGCATCAAAGACGCGCTCGCGCGTCTCGTCGCCTTGAAGGCGTTCGTCGGCGAGAGCTCCGGCAAGGTGCAGCAGCTCGGCGTCATGAGCCGGCGCATCACCGGCTTCATCGCGTCGATTCGGGAATTCTCGGACATGACCAACCTGCTCGCGCTGAACGCCGCGATCGAAGCGGCGCGGGCCGGGAAACACGGCAAGGGCTTCGCGGTCGTGGCGGAGGAAGTGCGGCGACTGGCCGAACAGAGTGCCGGTGCTGCGGCCGAGGCGGGTGAGCTCGTCGCCGACATCCACCGCCAGGTGGGAGAAGTCGTGGAGCAGATGCGCCGTGGCCAGGTGAACGTCGCGGGCGTCGAGGAGCTCTCGTCCGACGCGCTCGCGGCGCTCGAGGCGATCGTCCAGGCGACCGCCGAGGCGACGGCGCACGCGCAGCGCATCGCGTCGACCGCTGGTGAGCAGGACGAGGCGTTCGGACGCCTGCGGCAGCGCATCAGCGCGGTCGCGGCGATCTCGCTGCAGAACCGCGCGGAGGCCGAGGGGGTTTCGGCGCGCGCCGGCGAAGCGGCTACCGGACTGACCGACCTCGAGCGGGCCACGCGCGATCTGGAAGAGGTGGCCGGCCGCCTGCGCGACCTGACGCGGGGCTTCGCGAGCGTCGAATGACGACCCACCTCGAGCGGACCTACGTGGCTCTGGGCTCCAATCTGGGCAACCGGGAGGCTCATTTGGCGCACGGACGGCTGCGGCTCTCGACCCTGCGCCGCACACACCTCGTCGCCGCCTCGAGCGTCGAGGAAACCGCGCCCCTGGGTCCGGTGGCGCAGGGGCCGTACCTCAATCAGATGGTCCTGCTCGTGACCGCCCTCGAGCCGCTCGAGCTGCTGCAGCAGTGCCGCGCGATCGAGGTCGAGGCGGGGCGCGAGCGCCGCGAGCGTTGGGGCCCGCGCACGCTCGATCTCGACATCGTCCGGTTCGGCGATCGCGCCATCACCACCCCAGAGCTCACGGTGCCGCACCCCGAGCTGCCGAACCGCGAGTTCTGGCAGCGCGAGATCGTGGAGCTCGATGCCCTGGCACCCGCGCATGTCTGATGCCCCGAAGTCGGTGACGACCCTGGATCTTCTGAAGCTGAAGGCGGCAGGGACGCGCATCGTCATGTTGACCTGCTACGACGCGCTGTTCGCGCGGCTGCTCGACGCCTCCGGCATCGACATTTTGCTGGTCGGCGACTCGGTGAATCAGGTCCTGGGCGGTGCCGAATCGACGTTGTCGGCGACGCTCGAGCAGATGATCTATCACACGCGGATCGTCCGTCGTGGAACGCGGCGGGCCCTCGTCGTATGTGACATGCCGTTCCTGACCTACCAGGTCACGCGCGAGGACGCGATCCGCAACGCCGGCCGGGCGATGGCGCAGACCGGATGCCATGCCGTCAAGGTTGAAGGCGGTGCGCACATCGCGCCGACGGTACGCGCGCTCGTCGAAGTGGGCATCCCGGTGATGGGCCATCTCGGACTGACCCCGCAATCGCTGCACGCCTTGGGCGGCCCGCGTGTGCAGGGACGGGACGATGTGGCCGCACAGCGGCTGAGAAACGATGCCACAGCGCTGCAGGAGGCCGGTGCCTTTGCCGTCGTGCTCGAGCTCGTCCCCGCGACGCTGGCCGCGGAGATCACGCAGTCGCTCACCATTCCGACGATCGGCATCGGCGCCGGCCCGTCCTGCGACGGCCAGGTGCTCGTGCTGCACGACATGCTGGGACTGAACGAGGAGTTCAACGCCAAATTCGTGAAGCAATACGCGCACCTGGCCGGTGAAGTGCGACGGGCGGCGGGGGCATTCGCCGAGGACGTGCGGGCCGGACGCTACCCGGGACCGGAACATTCCTTCTAGCAGTAGGGACCCTACCGACTTCGTAGCTCCCCGGTTTGCTTTCTCCCGTGCTCACGATCAGCTCCCGGTCGGAGATGCGCGCCTGGTCGCGCGCGGAGCGCGCCCGGGGGAAGCGCGTGGGCTTCGTGCCGACGATGGGGGCCTTGCACGAAGGACACCTGCGGCTCATCGACGCCGCGCGCGAGCGCTCGGACGTCGTCGCGCTGAGCGTGTTCGTGAATCCGCTGCAATTCGGTCCCACAGAGGACTTCGCCCGCTACCCGCGCGATCTCGATCGTGACCGCACCCTCGCCGAGGCTCGCGGCGTAGAGGGATTCTTCGTGCCGACGCCTCAGGAGATGTATCCGGTCGAGCCGCTGGTGCGCGTCGCGCCCGGCCCAATGGCCGAGACGCTGGAGGGCGCGGCGCGGCCCGGCCACTTCGCAGGTGTGTTGACGGTCGTCGCCAAACTGTTTCACGCCGTCGAGCCGGACGTCGCCGTGTTCGGCCGCAAGGACTTTCAGCAGGGGATGCTGGTGCGGCAGATGGTGGAGGATCTGGATTTTCCGGTGCAGGTGGATATCGCCCCGACGGTCCGCGAGCTCGAGGGGCTCGCCCTTTCATCACGCAACATGTACCTGAGCGCCGATCAGCGGCGCTCGGCGCTGACGTTATCTCGCTGTTTGCGTGAAGTGGAGCGCACCTGGCGCGGTGGAGCGGCCGATCCCGCGGCGGTCCAGCGGCGCGGAATGGAAGCGCTGTCCGCTCCGGGGGTCGCCCCCGAGTACCTCGCGCTGGTGGACGACCACCTGCGTCCGGTCGAGCGCGTGACGCAGGCGACGGTCGCACTGGTCGCGGCACGCGTGGGACCGACTCGGCTGATCGACAACGTCATCCTGGGCGAAGGGGTGGGCGCTGATCCCACTGCCGCCAGCTGATTTTCGATGCTCCCCGATTGGGCCGTCGCAACAGCGCAGCGTCGCGCGCACATCGAGCGGGTCGCTGCCTTGGTACGAGAGTGGGGAGTGGCGATGGGGACCGCGCCGGCCGAGCTACAGCGCTGGGAACGCGCCGCGTGGTGGCACGATGCCTTGCGCGATGCGGAGCTGGCCAGCGAGATGGATCACGGCCCTCTGGCGGCCGCGCGCTTGGAGCAGGAGGGTGAACGTGATCGCGGGGTGCTCGATGCGGTCAGGTACCACTCCATCGGCTACGCGGCATGGGATGACGCCGGCAAGATGCTCTACCTCGCCGACTACCTCGAGCCGGGACGCGTCCACGATGCGGCGGAGCGAGCTGCGCTGCGTGCGCGAGTGCCGCGCGAGCGGGATGCCGTTCTGAGAGAAGTCGCCCGGCGCCGCGTGGAGCGGACCGTACACTCGGGCTGGCCGCTCGCAGCGGAAACGGTGGCGTTCTGGAACGCGCTCGCTTCGCGCTAATCCTCACGCTGTCGTTTGCGGGCGCGTGCCGGCACCGCACGCTGCCGCCGGCGTTCGCCATCCCTGGCGATACCGGTCCCGCCCTGACGGTCGAGGTGATCAACACGACGGGCAAGAGCGGCCTGGCGCGCAGCGGCACGCGCCTCTTGCGCAGCGCCGGGATCGACGTCGTGAACTACTTCGCGTCCAACGACAGACCGCTCGACTCCACCCGCATCCTGGTGCGACGCGGCACGGCGGCGACGGGGGAACGCGTACGGGCGGTGTTGAAGGTCGGACGCGTGATGGTGCAGCCCGACTCGACACGGTTAGTCGACGTGAGCGTGCAGCTCGGCGCCGACTTTGCGACGCGGGCGCCCCTCGACTTCCACCCGTAGCTGGCCGCACGCCGCGCTGATGTCCAGGCCGCGGCTCTTGCGCAACACCGCCTCCACTCCGTGCCCCTTGAGCCGACGCTCGAATGCGAGCATGCGGGCATGCGAGCTGGGCGTCAGGTCGGGAGCGCCGCCGGGGTGCAGCGGAAGCAGGTTGACGTGCGCCGCGAGCGGCTGCGCCAACTTCGCCAGCGCGTCCGCGGCTGCGAGCGAGTCATTACGGTCGGCGATCAGGACGTATTCGAGCGTGACGCGGCGGCGCCAGGAGGCGAGTGCCTTCAGGACGTCCGGAAGGGCGTATTTCTTCTCGATCGGCATCAGCGAGCGGCGGTCGTCAGAGGTCGGCGCGTGCAACGAGAGCGCGAGCCGGAATTGTTCCGGACGCTTGGCGAATTCCGCCAGGCTCGGCAGGATCCCTACCGTGGACACGGTGATGTGGCGCGCGCCGATCCCGAGCGCGTCGGGGTGATTGAGCAGCGTAAGCGCGCGGTCGACCGCGTCCCAGTTCAGCAGCGGCTCGCCCATTCCCATGAACACGACGTTGGTAGGCCGAGGCCCGAGCCCCTGCAGCTCGACTTCACGGACCTGACAGGCGATCTCGGCGGCGCTGAGATTACGCCGCCACCCCATCCGCCCGGTGGCGCAAAACACACAGCCGAGCGCGCAGCCGACCTGCGACGAGATGCAGAGTGTGTGCCGCTTGCCCTCGGGGATCAATACCGATTCGATTGCCTCGCCGTCGGACAGCCGCCAGAGGTACTTCTCCGTTCCGTCGGCCGACACTTGTCGGGCCGCCAGCGTGAGCCGGGGAAGCGGAAACTCGGCCTCGAGCGCAGCGCGCAAGGGAGCCGGGAGATCGCTGGCGTCGGTCCAGGAGGCCACTGGGCGCTTCCACAGCCGCGGCAGGATTTGGCGAACGCGATAAGCCGGCTCGCCCCGGCTGGCGAGCCACTCGCTGAGGAGCGCGTGCGCGTCCCCGGGAGCCAGGGAGAGCAGGTCGGTCACTTGAGATTCGCTTCCAGTCCGACGCGGAACGTCGAGCCGAGGTCCGACACACCGCCATCGCGCGCGAACGACACGCGGTAGCGACCGACGCTCACCCGCAGCCCCGCGGCTCCGCGCCAGACGGCGTTACCGTAACTCGCTTCGCGTGACAGCACGACGTCGAGCGTCACGGGGGGTCCGATGTCGAGCCCCACGCCCAGCTCGTGGTCGACCCCGCCGGGGTGACCGAATCCGATTCCGTAACGTCCAACCAGCCGTCCCGGCGTCGTGCCCCACAGGACGCCATGCCACAGCCGATATTCCGCTCCCACGTCGATGTCCTGGGCCGGATCATTGGCGAGCCGGGTGAGTCCACGCGTCGCGAGGGCGATGCGCGCCCGGTCGCCGATGACCTGGATCACGCCGATGTCGACCGACCACCGCTCGGCGCGCGTGCCGTCGAAGCGCGTGTCGTGATAGGTGACGGTTGCGCCAACCCCCGTGCGACCGTAGGCGTTGCTCCAGGTGATCCCGCCACTCTGCGTGTAGAAGGGAATCGACTCGCCGTCGGGGTCTGGGCTGTCGGTCGTGCGCACCAGATCTCCGAGTCCCATCCGCGCGTAGACCACGCCGACCGCGCCGAAATGCCGCAGTGGAACGCGCACGGCGCCGATCAGTCCCGTCGCTCCCACCACGGCCGGAGTCTGCAACAGGTCCAAGCCAAGTTGCCCGTGATCGCTTTCCTGCACCGGCGTCCAAAACGCCGCGGCGGCCCCGGTCGCGAGCGAGGACGGGAGTGGGACCGTGACTGCTGCGAGCCGCCACAGCTCGCTCCCGGCGCTCTGCTGCGACGCCAGCACCGGAAGGGGAAATCCGGTGGTCAGGATGAGCAGGAAGGGGCTGGAAACGCGCATGAAGTGGGCTTAAGGGCTGTCGTGGCGCTGTCGGCCCAACTTAACTAGATTCAATCGATTACACCACTTGCGGGCCGCCGTGCGACTTACCGAACTGCTCACCCCCGACCGCATCCGAGTTCCGCTGCAAGCGCGGGACAAGACCGGGGTGCTGCGCGAGCTGGTCTCTCTGCTCCTGCCGGGGGACGGCGGTCAGGGCGAGGAGGTGCTGGCGGCCATTCTGGAACGGGAGCGACAGTTCCCGACGGGTATTGGACACGGTGTAGCCGTCCCCCACGGCCGCACCCCCGCGATGCCGGCGCTTGCGATCGTGGCGGGGACGAGTCCCGATCCGGTGCGCTACGAGACGATCGACGGGCAGCCGGTGCGGCTGTTTTTCCTGCTCGCCGGACCTGAGGCGCTGGCCGGGGCCAGCGTCAAGGCGCTGAGCCGAATTTCCCGGCTGGTACGGCAGGAGCCGTTGCGCATCCGGCTGCTTGCGGCGCGGACAGCGCAAGAATTTTACCGAACGATTCTGGAGGCGGAGGGCGCGTGACGGAGGGGAGCACAACGAGTTTGCGGACGCACCGCTGCGGGGCACTGCGCCCGGAGCACGTGGGGCAACAGGTCCAGTTGGGTGGATGGGTGCACCGGCGGCGCGATCTCGGTGGGATCGTCTTCCTCGACCTGCGGGACCGCGACGGGATCATCCAGGTGGCCTTCGGTCCCGGCTGGGCGAAGCCGGACGCGATCGCCCGCGCGCAGGGAGCGGGCGCCGAGTCGGTTGTCGTGGTCAGCGGGGCGGTGGTGGCACGGCCCGCCGAGATGAAGAATCCGGAGCTTGCGACGGGCGACGTGGAGGTGCACGCGACGGAGATCGCGATCGTGGGGCCGGCCGAGACGCCGGCGATTCCCGTGGCACGCGGAAAGGGTGAGGAGCTGCCCTCCGAAGAGTTGCGCCTCAAGCATCGCCATCTCGATCTGCGCCGGCCTGAGCTGCAGGCGAATCTGCTGCTGCGTCACCGCCTGTTGCAGCGCGCGCGGCGGGCGATGAGCGACCTGGGGTTCCTCGAAATCGAGACGCCGATTCTCACGAAGCCCACGCCCGAGGGCGCGCGCGACTATCTCGTGCCGTCGCGAGTGCATCCGGGCGAGTTCTACGCGCTGCCGCAGTCGCCGCAGATTTACAAGCAGCTGTTGATGGTGGCAGGGTACGACCGCTACTTCCAGCTGGCGCGCTGTTTCCGTGACGAGGACCTGCGGTTCGATCGGCAGCCGGAATTCACGCAAATCGACATCGAGGCGTCGTTCGTGCGGCAGGACGACGTGATGGGATTCGTCGAAGCGGTGCTCGTCGCGCTCTGGGACGAAGCCGGTCACACGATCCCGCGGCCGTTCCCCCGCATGTCGTGGCGCGACGCCATGGAGCGCTACGGCACCGACAAGCCCGACCTGCGCTATGACCTCCCGATCGTCGATTGGACGGTCGCGGTGGGCGCACTCGGCGTGCCGTTCTTCGCGTCGGCCGGCCAGAACGGCACACGCGTGCGCGGCATCGCGGTGACCGGGGGAGCTGCGCTGTCACGCAAGGATGTCGACCAGCTCGCCGAGGCGGCGAAGCAGCTCGGCGGCTCCGGGCTGGCGTGGGTGAAGCGGCAGGGCGAGCAGGTGTCGGGATCGGTCGCCAAGCAATTCACCGCGGACACGCTGGGCACGCTCGGGGTGGGCGACGGGGACGCGGCGCTGTTCGCCGTCGGCGCCGACCGGGTGACGTCACCGGTTCTGGATCGCGTCCGCCAGGAGGTGATCCGCCGGCTCGCGCCGGCGCCGCGTCTGGCGCACGCGTTTTGCTGGGTGGTGGATTTCCCGCTGTTCGAGCCCGATCCGGAGACGGGCCGGCCGGTGTTCGCGCATCATCCGTTCACGTCGCCGCACCCCGACGACATCGCGAAGCTCGACCGCGAGCCGTTCGCCTGCCGCGCGCTGCACTACGACGCCGTGTACAACGGCAACGAGCTCGGCTCGGGCTCGATCCGCATCACCGACCCGGCCGTGCAACGCAAGGTGTTCGAGCACCTGGGGCTCAGCGCGTCCGACATCGAGGCGCGCTTCGGCTTTCTCCTGGGCGCGCTGGCGGCCGGCGCGCCGCCGCACGGCGGATTCGCTGTCGGCTTCGACCGCACGACGATGCTCTTGGCTGGGGCGGGGAGCCTGCGCGACGTCATCGCGTTTCCCAAGACGACGACGGCCCGCGCGCTGTTCGAGGGCGCGCCGTCGCCGGCCCGCGGCGCCGACATCGAGGCGTTGCACATCCGGGTGGTCCCATGAGCGACGACGCGACGCGCAAGTTGTCGGTCGAAGGCGTCGACCTGCTCTCGCTCGCGGGCGTGAACGACGGCAACCTCGTCGAGCTGACGCGGCGGCTCGGTGTCCGCGTGGCCCTGCGCGGCGACGCGCTCACGCTGCAGGGTCCTGCGGCGGCAGTGGAGCGCGCGGCCCCGGTGGCGCAGGCGATGGTCGATCTCGCCCGCATGGGGGAAATGCTCGACGTGCACGACGTCGAACGGCTCACCCTCGAGGGAGAAGCCGGGACGCTGGCCGACGCTTCGGCCGCGAGCGGCGAGATGAAGATCATTCTGCCCGGGTTGCGGCGCGTGATTCAGCCGAAGACCGGCGGGCAGCGCGAGTACCTGCAGCTCATCGTGCAACACGACATCGTGGTGGGCATCGGCCCCGCCGGCACGGGGAAGACGTATCTCGCTGTGGCGGCGGCCGTCGACGCGTTGTCCCGCAAGCGGGTGCGGAGGATCATCCTCGCCCGTCCGGCGGTGGAAGCGGGAGAGAATCTCGGGTTCCTCCCGGGTGATCTGCAGGAAAAGGTCGATCCGTATCTGCGGCCGCTCTACGACGCGCTCGAAGACATGATGCCGCGCGACCGGGTGCAAAAAGCGATCGAGACGCGCACGATCGAGATCGCGCCGCTCGCCTACATGCGCGGACGCACGTTGTCCGATGCCTTCGTCATCCTCGACGAAGCGCAGAACGCCACCGGGATGCAGATGAAGATGTTCCTGACGCGCCTGGGCGTGAATTCGCGCGCGGTGATCACCGGCGACAAGACGCAGATCGATCTGCCGAACCGCGAGGACTCGGGGCTCCTGCAGATCGAACGCATCCTGCCGGGGATCGAGGGCATCGGATTCTGCTACCTCGGGGACACGGATGTCGTCCGGCACCGGCTCGTCCGGGACATCATCCGTGCGTACGCCGAAGACGCCCAGGGCTGACGTGCCCCCGACTCCGGCCGCGATCGCGCGGTACCATTTTGCCCGCTGGGTATGGGTGCTGGGACTCGCCGTCCTTGCGGAACTCGTGTTCCCGACCGGCGTCACCGACCTGGGGCCGCTACTGCACATCGGGGTGCTGGCCGACCGTCAGGTGCTGGCGCCGTTCGACTTCGTCGTCACCAAGAGTCAGAACGAGTTGCAACGCGAAGCCGATGCCGTCGCGGCGACGGTGCGGCCGATCTATGAGTATCGCAGCGACGCGTTCGACAGCGTGCGCGCCGCGTCGCGCCGCTACTTTCTCGCGACCGATTCCGCCGCAACCCAGGGACGCGATGTCCTGGTTCGCGCGTCGACGCAGGCCGGGGTGCCGCTCAGCTCCGCCGAAGCGGACTATCTCTCCCAGGCCCAGAAGCGGCACGCACTCGAGCGTGCGCTCGCGGATCTGTTCCAGCGGACCCTGGTGCCGGGTGTGGCGCCGACGCTTGCCGCCGACTCCGGGCTGGAGGTCATCGTCCGGCGCGGCGCCACCGAGACGCCGGTTCCGCGCGCGCAGGTCCTGACGTTCGAGGCATACCTGCAGAGCGCCCAGACGGGCCACCCGGATCCCGGGTCGAGCATCGGCGACGTCGTGTATCTGAAATTGGTGCGACGATTCTTCCGGCCCACGCTGGTGCGCAACGATCTCGAGACGCTGCGCCGGCGGAGTGAGCTGCAGGCCGGCGTCGATCGAGCCAAGTACGCGGTGCGCCAGGGCGACGTCATCGTCGAGTCGGGCCAGGTGGTCACCGGGCCGATCGAGGAGAAGCTCGACGCGCTGCACGGGGAGCTGGTGCGGCGCGGTGCGGCGACGAGCGGATCGGTGGGCGGCGTCGTCGGACCCCTCATTCGCAACACCCTGATCCTGTCCGTGTTCTGGGTGTTGCTCTTCTTTTACCGGCGCGAGACCTACATCAAGCTGCGCCAGGTCGGCACCGTCGCGGTGCTGTTCGCCTGCGCCATCGTCGCCGCTGCGGCCGTGGCCCGTATGACTCCGCAGCATGCCGAGCTGATCCTGCTGCCGTTCTCGGCGATGATGCTGACGGTGCTCTTCAACGGGCGCGTGTCCATGATCGCGGCGATGATCCTCGCCGTACTGATCGCGGTGCAGCCGGTATTTCACGACACGCCGGTGCTGCTGCTGACCTTTGTGGGCGGCGTGACGGCGGCGTTGTCGGTGAAGACGCTGCGCCGCCGCACCTCGCTCTACCTCGCCGTCCTGCTCGTCGGCATCGGCTATGCCGTCTCCGCCATCGCCCTCGGGCTTGCCGGCGATTGGCCGACGCGCGAGCTGCTCACGCGCGCCCTGCTCGGCACGGCGAACGGGCTGGTGTCGGCGGCGCTGACGTTCCTGCTGCTCCCCGTGGCGGAGCGCGTCGCGCAGATCACGACCGATCTCACACTGCTTGAGCTGTCGGACCCGAGCCGGCCATTGCTGCGGCGCCTGTCGCTCGAGGCCCGGGGCACCTACGCCCACAGCCTGGCGATGGCGAACCTGGTGGAAGCGGCGTGCAACCGGATCGGGGCCAACGGTCTGCTCGGCCGGGTCGGGTGTTACTACCACGACATCGGGAAGCTGGCGAGCCCGCAGTACTTCGTGGAGAATCAGACGCCGTCGAACAATCCGCACGACCGCCTGTCGCCCGCGCAATCGGCGGAGATCATCAAGCTGCATGTGACCGAAGGGCTGCGCCTCGCCCGCGAGGCGGGACTCCCGGAAGTGGTCGCGGCGTTCATTCCCGAGCACCACGGCACCACCGAGATTTCGTACTTCTACGATCGGGCGAAGAAGCAGGGCGGCCCCGGTGTGCGGCGCGAAGATTTCCGCTACCCGGGACCGCGACCGCGTTCGGTAGAAACGGCGATCGCGATGCTGGCGGACTCGGTGGAGGCGTCGCTGCGCGTGCTCGAGCCGATCACCCCCTCGAAGCTGGAGGCGGCGATCGAGCAGATCGTGAAGGGCCGCCTCGCCTCCGGCGAGCTCGACCAGGCGCCCCTGACGCTGCAACAGCTCGATCAGGTGCGCGACGAGTTCGTGCGGGCGCTCACCGGGATGTATCACAATCGCATCGATTACCCGGAGTCCAGTGGCGGCATCACCAAGGGCTGGCAGCCCGCGCGGCCGGCTGTCTGATACGCTGGCGCGAGTTGCGGCGCGCGTGCTGCGGTGGGAAGGGGCGCGCCGCTCGCGGGTCGAGCTGGCGCTGCTCGGCCCCACGGCCATGCGTCGCCTGAACCGGCGGGCGACCGGACGCCGCGGCCTGACCGACGTGATCGCCTTCACCCTGCCGCAGCCCGACGGTGCCATGCTCGGCGATGTGTATATCTGCCCGGCAGCTGCTCGGGCATTCGTGATGGGCGGTCCAGCGGACGGCCGTCTGCGCGAAGAGCTGGTGCGCCTCGTCGTGCACGGCACACTGCATGTCCTCGGCTACGATCATCCCGACGGCCCCGGCCGCACACGCTCGGCGATGTGGCAACGGCAGGAGCGCTATGTCCGCCGGCTTATGGCACGGAGGCGCGCGTGATCGTGCTCGCTTGGGGCGGCGCGCTGATCGCCCTCGCCGCGGCCGTCTGGGCCGGCCTCCTGGCGCTCGGCGAGGAGGCGGCGGTCGGCGAGTCGCTGCATACGCTGGGCGACGCGCCGCCCGCGACGATCTTGGGGAGAGTGCCGCTGCATCGCGCGCTGCACGTCGCCCGGCTCGCGCTGCTCGTGCTCGGCGCCGTCGCGGCGGCGCGTGCGGTGCACTGGTGGGACCGGCCCTGGCCGGAAGCCCTGGGCGCGGTCGTGCTCACGGCGCTCTTGATGTTCGTGATCGGCGACGCGCTGCCCCGCAGTATCGCGCGACTCACGCCGGAGCTGGCAGCGCTCAGCCTCCCCCTGGGGCGGCGGACGCTACCGCCATTCCAGCCGTTGCTGCGCATTCTCGCCGCGGTGGACCGCGGCCTGCACTCGATGATCGCCGCTCCCGATTCCGCGACGCCGCCGCTGGGCGCCACCGAGCGCGACGTGCTGCTCGGCATCTTCTCGATCGCCGACACCACGGTCGATGAGGTCATGACCCCGCGCCTCGACATGATGGGGGTCGATCTGTCGGCGACCAAAGAGGAGGCGCTCGACGCCTTTCGATCGAGCGAGCACACGCGGCTGCCGGTGTACGACGGCACCGCCGACAACCTCATCGGCGTGCTGTACGCCAAAGATCTCGTGCCGCTCGCGATGGAACTGCCGGCCGCCGGGCGGCCGGCGCGCTGGCAGGAGCTGGTGCGTCCGGCATCCTTCGTTCCCGAGACCAAGACCCTCGACGCCCAGCTCCGCGACTTCCAACACGGTCCCGCCCACCTCGCGATCGTCGTCGATGAATTCGGCGGCACGGCCGGCCTGATCACGCGCGAAGACGTGCTGGAAGAGATCGTCGGCGAGATCCGGGACGAGCACGACACCGCGGAGCGACCGGAGATTCGGCGCGAGGGCCAGCGCGTGTGGGTCGACGGGGGTGCCGGGCTCGACGAGCTGTCGGAGGCACTGGGGCGTCCTTTCACGCACCCCGAGGTGTCGACGGTCGGAGGGCTGATTTACACCATCCTCGGGCGCGTGCCGCGCACCGGCGACGAGTTGGTGCTCGACGGATACCGCGTCGTCGTGGAGCGAGTGGAGCGGCAGCGGGTGCGGGCCGTGATGTTCGAGCCGGCGTGATCGGGCCGCTCCTGTTGCTCGTTCTGGGCCTCGGCCTCGCGGGTACCGCCGCCGCGATCGGGGTGTCGGCTGCGGCGGTCAGCCAGGCCGACCTCAGCCGCTGGGTGTCCTACAAACTGCGTGGCGCTCCGCAAGCCGCCCAGGCCTTGCGCAATCCAGGACGCGTGTTGTCGACGGCAAATGTGCTCACGACGCTCGGCGTGCTCGTGGCGGCGGCCGCTATTCCCGCCTTGCTGGCGCGCACGACGCCGACCTTTCTCGGCCTCGTCAGCGTGCTCCTGATCGTGCCGCTGTTCGTCATCGCGGCGTATCTGTTGCCGCGCGTGGTCGGTCGTCGCTGGCCGGAGCGCATCGTGGCACCGGCGGTGCCGTGGATGGAGCGCGCGGCGACAGTGTTCGCCCCCTTCATTCCGACGCGCGATCCGACTACTCGCGGCGCCCTGGCGGCCGTGCTTACCGGCGATACCAGCGTCATCGCGGCGACCGACGAGATCGAGGTGGTGTCCGGCGTGCTGGCGTTTTCCGATCGACCCGTCGCCGAGCTGATGACGCCGCGCACCGCGGTGGTCGCCGTGCCGGAAGGCATGCTCGCCGCCGAAGCGGCGCATGTGTTCGTGCAGTCGGGCTACAGTCGCTATCCGGTGTACCGGGGCTCGCTCGACGAGATCGTCGGCGCGGCGCACGCCTTTGACTTGCTCGCGTCGGCTCCCGATGCGCCCGTGCGCGTCCGCACGGTGTTGTCGGTACCGGGCACGCGGCGTGCGGCCGATTTGATGCTCGAGATGCAGCGCGGCGGTACCCATCTCGCCGTGGTGCTCGACGAATTCGGCGGTACCGCAGGGCTCGTGACCTTTGAGGATCTGCTGCGTGATCTCGTGAGCGAGGTCCTGGAGGGTCCCGTGCAGCCGGAAACGACGGACGCGGCGACGGCGGCGCTGGTCGAAGCGGACGGGGCCACCCCGGTGAGCATGCTGGTGGACAGCCTCGGCGCGGGGCCCAAGGCTGGCGCGGCACAAACCGTCGGGGGCCTCCTGATGCAGGCGCTCGGCAGAATTCCCCGCAGCGGGGAGCGGTTCGTTCTCGGGGGATGGGAGTTCGACGTGCTGGCGGCGACCGCGATGCGCGTCGAGCGGGTGGTGGTGCGCCGCGCACCGGCGCGCGTGGTCGTGTTGGACGGTGCTGAGGAGCCGACCGCGTCGTGATATCTTTCGGTGGCGGACATGCCTTCTGATGCCATCCTGCAGGGTCTCGATGCGGGCGACGTCAGCGCCCTCGCCCGGGCCATCAGCCTCGTGGAGAACCAGCGCGACGGGTTCGAGCGGGTGCTGACGCATGTCCACGAGCGGTTGGGGCGCGGTGGGGCGCGTCGCATCGGCATTACGGGGCCTCCGGGTGCGGGGAAGAGCACCCTCACCGAGCAGCTCATTCGGTCGTTCCGAGGCGTGGGCCTGAAGGTTGCGGTCGTGGCCGTCGACCCGACGAGCCCCTTCAGCGGCGGCGCGTTACTGGGCGACCGGATCCGCATGGAAACGGCCGGCACCGATTCCGGAGTGTTCATTCGGTCGATGGCGACGCGCGGCTCGATCGGCGGCCTGGCCACCACGACGGAAGAGGTTTGCGACGTTCTCGAGGCATTCGGGTTCGAGCGCATCCTCATCGAGACCGTGGGGGTGGGCCAGACGGAGCTCGATGTCGCCCGTAGCGCCGAGTCGACCGTGCTGGTGCTCGTCCCCGAGTCGGGGGATGGGATTCAGACGCTCAAGGCGGGTGTCATGGAGGTCGCCGACGTGTATGTGATAAACAAGGCGGACCGTCCCGGCGCCGAGAAGATGCAACGGGAGATTGAGATCATGCTGGGGATCCGGCGGGGCAACGCGTACAGGCACGTTGGCGCCCATCACGGGGCGGGCGGACGGGCGGTCGGCCGTGGTCCCGAGGGCAACCGACCGCCTGACCGCCCGACCGCCGACCCGGGTAGATGGGACCCTCCCGTGCTGCAGACCGTCGCCCCGAAGGGGGAGGGCGTGCCCGCCCTGATCGAAGCGCTCGACCGGCATCGCGCGTATCTCGAAGCGAGCGGCCGACTCGCGCTGCGCCGGCGCGAGCGACTCGCCGAGCGAACGCGCGCTGCCGTCAACCGGGCGATGCAGCAGTGGGTGTGGCAAGGGTCGGGCGCTGAAGCGATCCTGACGCAGGCGCTGGACGACATGACGGCCGGTACGCGCAGCCCGTACGACGTGGCCGCGGAAATCCTCGAGCAGGCGAAGAGTGGAGCCCCCCGATGAGCATCGAACGCAAGCCTCTCTATACCGCCGATGATCTGAACGGATGGAACCCGGCGACCCAGCTCGGTGAACCGGGTGCGTATCCGTTCACGCGTGGCATTCACCCTTCGATGTATCGAGGCCGGCCGTGGACGATGCGCCAGTTTGCGGGCTTCGGCACCGCCGAGGACACGAATCGTCGTTACAAATTCCTGCTGCAGCGGGGCCAGACCGGACTGTCCGTGGCGTTCGACTTCCCGACGCTGATGGGCTACGACTCCGATCACCCGCGTTCCGAAGGCGAAGTGGGGAAGTGCGGCGTTGCCATCTCGAGCCTCGCCGACATGGAGGTGCTGTTCGGCGGGATCCCGCTCGACCAGGTCTCTACCTCGATGACCATCAACGGCCCCGCGGCAATCCTGTTCTGCTTTTACGTCGCGGCGGGTGAGCGGCAGGGCGTGCCGATCGCCAAGCTGCGCGGCACGGTGCAGAACGACATCCTGAAGGAGTACATGGCGCAGCACGCGTGGGTGTATCCCGCCGAGCCCGCGCTGAAGATCATCGTCGACATGTTCGAGTGGTGTGCCGAGCACACGCCGCTCTGGAATACGATCTCGATTTCAGGCTACCACATCCGGGAAGCGGGGGCGACGGCGGCCCAGGAGCTGGCGTTCACCCTCGCCAACGGTTTCACCTACGTCGAGCGCGGCATTGCCCGCGGGCTCGACGTCGACGCATTCGGTCCGCGGCTGTCGTTCTTCTGGGACATTCATAACGATTTCTTCGAAGAAATCGCGAAGCTGCGAGCGGCCCGCCGGATCTGGGCGCGACACCTGCGCGAGCGCTACGGTGCAAAGGATCCTCGATCGTGGAAACTGCGGTTCCACTCGCAGACGGCGGGCGTGACGCTCACCGCCCAACAGCCGATGAACAACATCGTCCGCGTTGCCTATCAGGCGCTCGCCGCGGTGCTCGGCGGGACGCAGTCGCTGCATACCAACTCGCTCGACGAGACGCTCGCGCTGCCGACGGAACAAGCGGTGCAGGTCGCGCTGCGGACGCAGCAGATCCTCGCGGCCGAGACAGGGGTCCCCGATGTCATCGACCCCCTGGGCGGCTCCTATTACGTCGAAGCCCTCACCGACCAGCTGGAGCGGGAAGCGGAGGCGCTATTCGCGGAGATCCAGTCGATCGGCGGCGTCGTGAAGGGCATCGAGAGCGGCTGGTTCCAGCGGCAGATCGCGCGCGCGGCGGCGGAGTCTCAACGCGCGGTCGAGGAGCGCGAACAGATCGTGGTGGGTGTGAACGACTTCCTCTCCGACGACGACCATCCGGTAGAGGTCCTGCGCGTGACGAACGACGCGGAGGACTCGCAGCGCGCCCGGCTCGGCCGGCTGCGCGCCGAGCGGGACGGCGAGTTGGTGGAGCGCCGGCTGCAGGCGCTGCGCACCGCGGCGGAACAGGATCACAACGTAATCGGTCCGATGCTCGATTGCGCACGGGCCTACTGCACCCTGTTCGAGATTCGCAGCGCGCTCGAGCGGGTGTACGGCGCCTATCGCGAGCCGGTCTTTTTCTGATGGCGGCGTCACCGGCGGCCGCGGCGGTGGTTTCCGTGCACGACATCTTGAGCCGGCTCACCGCGCTCCCCGCGGGTGCTGGTCTCGTCTCTTCGTGCTACCTGAAGCTCGAGCCGCGCGACAAGACGCGCGGCAAATACCTCATCAAGATGAGGAACCGCGTACGGGAAGCGGTGGACGCGCTCGCGAAGCGCCCGCTGGCGCACGCCGATCGGGAAGCGGTGGCGCACGACCTGGAGCGGATCCTGCGCTACCTCGAGGAGCCCGGCCGTCTGCCCGCGGCACGGGGGATCGCGGTGTTCGCGTGCGACCGTGTGGGCCTGTTCGAGTCGATCGCGCTGCCCCAGGTCTATCGCTCACGGCTGGTCGTCGCCGCCGCGCCTGCGACCCGGGAGCTGATCGCGCTGGAGCAGGAGTTCGGTACGATTCTCGTGGTGGCCTGCGACCGCACCGGCGCGCGCTTTTTCGAGGTGACGGCGTTCGGCATCGTCGAGCTACCCGGCATCATCTCGGTCTCGTCACGCACCGAGAAGTTCCATGGGGAGCGGCAAGTGATGCGCGGTGCCACGATCGGAGCCGCGGGCGAGCATGGACACCATGGCCGGATTCGTGAGGAGAAGCATCGCCACTATGCGCGCGTGGCCGAGCAGATCTTCCGGCTCCATTCCCAGCGGCCGCTCACCGGGCTCGCGGTCGCGGGAATCGGAGTGGATGCCGCCGCACTCGTCCCCCACCTCCACACATATCTCCACGATCTGCTCTTCGGCGTCGTGCGTCTGAATCCCAAGACGGCGACGACCGCCGAGGTGCGCGAGGCGACGCTGGCCCTGCGCGACGAACGGCAACGTGCCTGGGAGCGCGCCCACGCCGCGGCGGTGACGGACGGGTTGGCGACGGGATGGGCCGTGAATGGCGTGGAGCCGACCGCAAAGGCGCTGGAGCGCGGACAGGTCCGCACCCTGCTCGCCGACGGGCGGGACGACGACCCGCACATCGACGAGGCCGTCGAGGAGGCGCTGGCGCAACGCGCCCAGGTCGACGTGCTGCAGGACGATCGAGCGCGCCGCGCGGTGAAGGGCCTGGCGGCGCTGCTGCGGTTCCGCCGCACGTGAGCGCCGCCCGCGCAACCGCGCGCAAGCGGCCGATCCGCGTGCTCGTCGCGAAGCCTGGCCTCGACGGACACGACCGCGGGGCGAAGGTCGTGGCTGCGGCGCTGCGCGACGCAGGGATGGAGGTCATCTACACGGGGCTGCACCAGACGCCCGAGATGATCGCCCAGGCGGCGATCCAGGAGGATGTCGATGTCGTCGGACTCTCCATCCTCTCTGGCGCCCACATGACGCTGTTCCCGCGGGTCCGGAAGCTGCTGCTCGACGCGGGACGCCCGGACGTGCTGCTGACGGGCG
>DASTHG010000296.1:0-14142 GCA_035718325.1 Gemmatimonadales bacterium
ACGTCCTCGACCATCGCCCGCTCGCCGCGCGCGATCACGAGCGGGTATTCCTTGGGGAGCGAGGTCGAGGCGTACTCGTCGTGTTTCGCGACGACGGCGCGGGCCTTCGGCCCCGGTGGTGCCACGACGATGCGCGGATACTCGCGCGCCGCGCTCATGACGCGACCACCGTGCGACTCTGCTCCCGCATGAACTGCGCGACATAGTAGGGTCCGCAGCCCCCCTTCCCCGTCGATCCCGATCCCTTCCACCCGGTGAACGGCTGCGCCCCCGGCCAGGCGCCGGTCGTGGCGCCGCTGCGCTTGTTCGCGTAGCACACGCCCGCCTCTACTTCGTCGAAGAAACGCTCGATCTCGGCACCGTCGGCGCTGAAAATGCCGGCGGTCAGTCCGTACTCGACGGCGTTCGTCCGGGCGATCGCTTCGTCGAAATCGGAGACGCGGGCAACAGCGAGCAGTGGCACGAACAACTCCTGCTGGAAGAGGGAGCTTTCGGCGGGGAGTGTTGCGACGGTCGGGGCGACGTACCACCCGTGCGCCAGTGCGCCGTCGGTGAGCCGGCAGCCGCCGGTGAGGATCGCGCCATCACGCCGGGCCTGGGCCACCGCCTGTTCGTACCGGGCGACGGCGCGCTCGTTGATGACGGGACCGAAATAGATATCGCGCTCGGTGGGGTCACCGATCTTCATTGCCGCGGTGTGCTCGAGCAGCCGCTGCATGAAGGGTTCGGCCACGGCGCGGTGCACGTAGACCCTCGAGGTGGCACTGCATTTCTGATTCTGCAGCCCGAACGCCGAGCGCATCACCCCTTCGGCGGCGGCATCGAGGTCGGCAGTGGGCATGACGAGGCACGCGTTCTTCCCGCCCAGCTCCATGAGGCATGGCTTGATCCAGCGGGTGGACACGCCGTGATGGATCCGCAGCCCGACGGCTTTGGAGCCGGTGAACACGACGCCGTCCACTCCCGGATGCTGCCAGAGATAGTCACCGATTTCTTCGCGCCTTCCTACGAGGTAGTTGAACAGGCCCTCCGGCAACCCAGCCTCGTGGTACAGCTCAAATAGCTTGAGGCCCGTCCAGGGCGCGTCCTCCGACGGCTTGTAGACGACCGCGTTCCCGGCGAGCAGCGCCGCGGCCGACATCCCGGTGGACAGAGCGAGCGGAAAGTTGAACGGCGCGATGCAGGCGAACACCCCGTAGGGCCGTAGCACGTCGAGGTTGCGCTCCCACGGTGTGACGCGCGCCATCTCACGCACGAACCCTGCGGCGTCCTCCACCTGGCGGCAGTAGTAGTCGATCAGGTCGGCCGATTCCTCGGCGTCGCCCATCGCCTCGAGACGGTTCTTCCCAACCTCGAGGCTCATCAAGGCGGCGAGGTCGAACTTGCGCTCGCGGATCAACGCCGCCACTCGTCGCAGCGTCGCCACCCGCTCGGGCCACGGCGTACGGGCCCAACCGCGCTGCGCGTTACGAGCGCGCTCCACGGCCTGATCCACGTCAGGCGGCTGTGCGGCGGCAAACTGCGCCAGCTCGATCCGCGTGTCGATCGGGGTCACGTCGACAAGCGGTGGACCGTGCGCGACACGGCTATTGGCCCAGCCACCCCATGCCCAACCGAGCGCGCCGCGCACGCGGGCCAGCGCCGTGTCGAACGACGCATGAAACGCCTCGAGATCGACGTCCGCGGACGAGTAGGTGATCTTCGTCATGGGACGAGCGCGCTCATGCCAACCGCGCTGCGCGTCCGCTCCAGCGCGACGGTGAAGCGCGTCACGATTTCGTCCAGCTCCGCGTCCGTCACGATGAACGGCGGCGCCAGCATCACGAGATCTCCCGACGTCCCGTCGACGTGCCCGACGTTGGGCCAGACCACGAGCCCCGCCTCGAGCGCCTGATCGGCGAAGGTCTCCGCGAAGCGCAGCGATCGCGGCAGTGGCCCCTGCCCTTCGTCCACGAATTCGACGCCCGCGAGCAGTCCGCGCCCGCGCACCACACCAATGGACGGGAGCTCGCGCAGCCGCTGCAGGCGGGCGTGGAGCCGCGTGCCCATCTCGGCGCAGCGCTCGACCAGCCGCTCCCGCACCATGGTGCGGACAGTGGCGAGGCCGGCGGCGCAGGCGACTGGGTGGAACGAAAACGTCTGGGCGTGGAACAAGCTCCCCGCCCCCGCGGCCAGGACATCGATGATGCGGCGCGGCGCGGCCAGCGCCGACAACGGCGCGTAGCCGCCGGTGATCCCCTTGCCCATCGTTAGAATGTCGGGGGCGACGCCGTACGGCTCGATCGCCCACCACGTCCCCGTCCGTCCCGCGCCGCACAGCACCTCGTCGGCGATGAACAACACGCCGTAGCGATCGCACGTCTCGCGTACGACACGGAAGTAGTCGGCGCGCGGCACAGCCGCCCCGGTGGACGATCCGCCGACCGGCTCCGCGATGAACGCCGCCACCGTTTCGGGACCGACGCGCTCGATCGTCTCGGCGAGCGTCACACCAGTGCATGTCGGGCAGGAGGGATCAGCGCCGCCGCAGGCGCAGCCGTAACACGGCACCGGCATGCGGATCACGTCCACCAGCCAGTCACGCACGTACGTTTTGTATTGCGGCCGTGCCGACGCCGAGAGCGCCAGCAGCGTGTTGCCGTGGTAGGCCGGGGCCAGGGCGATGATGCGCCGCTTCTCGGGGTGGCCGGATTCCGTCCAGTACTGCCGCGCAAGCTTGAGCGCCGCCTCGACCGCCTCGGAGCCGCTGGACAGGAAATAGAGGTGGGATAAGTCACCCGGGAGGGTGCGGGCCAGCTCCGCGGCCAGCTCCTCGGCAGGGGCCGTCGTGAACATCGTTCCGTTGACGTAGGCCACCTGCTGTGCCTGCTGCTGCAATGCCGCCGCGACCGACGCGTTGCCGTGCCCCAGCGAAGCGACGAAGGCGCCGCTCGACGCGTCGAGGTAGCGCTTTCCCGTCTCATCCTCGAGCCAGCACCCGTCACCCCGGACGATGCGGGGGAAGGGCTTGGTCAGTTTGCGATAGAACAGATGGCCGTGCGGATATGCGTGCATTGCCGGGGAATCTACAGACTCACTCCGGATTCAGCTTGTACGTCTTCGTGAAGGTGTGGCCGGGCTCCACCTGCACCGCCACGTGCTGCGTCTTGTAGCCCGAGGCCTCCAGCCGCAGCGCGTGCGCCCCGGACGACACCCGGTGGTGAAACAGCGGTGTGGGACCCAAATCGACGCCGTCGAGGAACAGCTCGGCGGTGGGGTCGGAGTCGATCTCGAGATACCCGTCGGCGCCGTTTGCCGCTCGGGGGGCCGGCCGCTCGGCCCGTGTAGGGGTGGTCCGGAGAGGCGGCACGGCGGGGCTCGTGTCCTGGGTGCGGGGCGTGACGGTCGTTTCCGGTATGTCTCTCGGGACAGCGGTCGCCGTCGACTGCGGGATCTGCCTCGACGATTCGGGAATCTGGGCGATCGTCGTCGTATCCCCCGAGCTGGAAGGCACGGCGCGATTGCGGCCGCGCAATCCGAAAAACGCAGCCAGGCTCACCGCGGCCAGCACGACGACCGCGAGCGCTACGAGGGGCACCCGGGAACGCCGTTGCGCAGTGCGGACGGTCGCCGGAATCGCCGCGGCCGGCGTGGGCAGCGGCGTGGTGGCGTCGGCTGCTCCCGCCATCGCGTCGCCGCGCACGGCCTCCGCGAACGCTTCCATCGTGGGGAAACGGTCGGACGGCTCCTTGGACAGAGCGCGCTGGATCGCGTCGGTCAGGGTGCGCGGGGTCCCCGGCCGCAACGCGGCCACGTTCGGCGCCGGCTCGAAGATGTGCTTGTAGAGAATGGTGTGGACGGAATCGCCGCTGAACGGCAACTGGCCCGACAGCAGCCGGTAGCCGACGATGCCGAGCGAGTATTGATCGGCGCGGCCGTCGACCGGCTGTCCCTTGGCCTGCTCCGGCGCCATGTAGTGCGGCGTGCCGACGATCATCCCGGTGCCGGTGAGGTTTCCCGCCGATTGCAACGCCTTCGAGATGCCGAAGTCGGTGAGCATCACGCGGCCATCGTGGTCGAACATGATGTTCGCCGGTTTGACGTCGCGGTGCACGACTTTGCGCGAGTGCGCGTGCCCCAGCGCGCGCGCCGCCTCGGACAGAATACGCTGGATGTAGTCGTAGGAAAGCGGCTGCTGGGACTCCAGCACGTCCTCGAGTGACGTGCCGGAGATGAACTTCATGACGAAGAAGTTGAGGCCCTCGGCGCTTTCGACCCGATAGATCGGGATGATGTTCGGGTGATCGAGTTTCGCGGCGGTCTTCGCTTCCTGCTGGAACCGTTTGATGACCTGCGGGTCGCTCGAGAAATCAGGCGGTAGGACCTTGATCGCCACTTCGCGCTCGAGCGTCAGGTCCTGAGCGAGGAACACCATCCCCATCCCGCCGCGGCCGAGCAAGCGCTCGATGCGGTATTCTCCGGCGACGATGCGCTGCAGCCGCGCCTCGAGTCCTTCGACGGGACCCGTCGCCTGCGTGTCGCCGCCCGTTTGGTCGGTTCCGCAGACGGAGCAGAACCGGCTGTTCGCGGGCAGCGGCGTGTGGCACTTGATACACGGCGTCATCGTGGCGGTGATAGCGACCTCCGCCGGAAAAATACCTCAGAGGTGACCGCGGCGCTTCAGCTCCAGGTAGCGGTCGACCACTGCCTCGGCTGCCCGCTCGGGCGCCACGTCGAGCACCATGACCCCTGCACGACGCATGTGCGACAGGGCTTCCTCGCGCGCCCGCAGCAGCTCCTCGGCGGCGGCTTTGCGCCAAGCGTCGGCCGTTAGCTCGGGGCGCCGCACCGCCACGGCGTCGAGATCGGGATTGCGCAGCGTCACGGCGAGCGGCAGGTGGCGCGGGCGCAGCGAGGCGAGGTTGGCGACGAGCGCCTCGGAGGCCAGGCGGTCGATGACGTCGGTGAAGACGACGGTGAGCGCGCGCTTGCGGTTGCGCGCCGCCAGGTAGCGAAACGCACCGGGGTAATCGGGCTCGACGAGCGTCGGCATGACGTCGGCCAGCACGTCGAGCACCTGCTTCAGGCCGCGCCGGCCTCGCTGCGGAGCGACGAAGTGCTTCACGCCGTCGGCGAAGACCATGATGCCGACGTTGTCGTCGTGTTGGGCCGCCGCGTAGGCCAGCTCCAGGCTTGCCTGTACGACCGCGTCCATGCGGGCCGAGCCCGCCACGTCGGCGGTGAGGAGGCGGCCGGCGTCGAGCACGAGCAACACCTGCTGGCGCCGCTCCGCCTCGAATTGCCGCGTGATCATCTTGCGACGTCGCGCGGTCGCTTTCCAGTCGACGTGGCGCGGATCGTCCCCGGGCACGAAGTCGCGCAACGACTCGAACAGCCGCCCTTCACCCAGCCGCCGGAACGGCTGCCGTCCCTGCTCGCGACGCCGCAACGCCAGGGCGACCGCGGCACGGCGCCGCAGCGTCGTCAGCACCGGATAGACGCGGACATCCCACGGCAGCTCGAGCCTCGAGCGCAGCGAGGCGAGTCCCAGCGGCCCGATCGAATCGACCGTGAACGAACCCGCGGTTTCGTGGCCGCGGCGGACGGGACCGACATGGACGACGTCGGATTGATCCCCGTGCGCCGGCACGCGCACGGCACGCGGGGGCTCGAGCCCGCCCAGGATCTCGGGACGCAGCTCGCGCAGCACGAGGCGCGCCCGCCGGCCCGCGTCATTGTGCCAGCGATAGGTTACGACGGCATCGTGCCCGAGCGAGAACGCCGGCGGCGCGTCGCGCGTGACGCGCACGTCCCGCGTCACGCCCACCGTAGGCGCGAGCAGCGCGTCGACGAGCGTGAACCCGAGGAGCACCGCGTCGGCCAGAAGCATCGCGTCGAGCCCCCACGGCACGCGCAGCCCCGCGAGCCCGATCAGCCCGAGGGCTGCCGCGATCCACAGGAACACCCTCGTCGGCAGAATCACGCGGTCGGGACCTCGGTCTTGTCGAGGATCGCCTTGAGTGCCGCGTCGGCGGTTACCCCTTCGAGCTCCAGCTCTGGAGCGACGTTTACCCGGTGCCGGAGCACCGCCGGCGCGAGCGATTTCACGTCGTCCGGCACGACGTAGTCGCGCTCGTCGAGTCGCGCGGCGGCGCGCGCCGCCTTGAGGAGAGAGACGCCCGCCCGCGGGCTGGCCCCGAGGGTCAACGAGGCCGCTTCGCGTGTGGCCCGAACGATCGCGGTGATGTACGCGGTGATCTTCGGCTCGACCCTTACCTGTTCGACAGTGGCTCGCAGCGCCTCGAGCCCCGTCGCATCGGACACCTGGGACACGCCGTAGGTCGCCGGCCGATCGGCCTCGAATCCCTGGACGTAGCGGGTGAGAATCCCCTGCTCGACCAGCGCCGGCGGATATCCGAACAACACCTTCACCATGAACCGATCCAGCTCGGCCTCGGGCAAGGGATAGGTGCCTTCGAACTCGATCGGGTTCTGCGTCGCGAACACCGTGAAGACCGGCGAGAGCGAGTGGCTCACGCCGTCCACCGTCACGGTGCGCTCCTGCATCGCCTCGAGCAGCGCGGCCTGCGTCTTGGCCGGCGCGCGATTGATCTCGTCGGCGAGCACCAGGTCCGCGAAGATCGGGCCGGGTCGGAAGACGAACTCCTGTGAGCCGGCGAGCATCGAAATGCCCGTGATGTCGGCCGGCATGAGATCCGGGGTGAACTGGATGCGCTGAAACCGCACGTCGAGCGCCAGCGCCAGGGTCCGGGCGAGCAACGTCTTGGCGGTGCCGGGAACACCCTCGAGCAATACGTGACCCCGGGCCAGCAGCGCGACGACCACCTCCCGCGTCGCGGCCTCCTGGCCCAGGACGACGGTGTTCAGCGCGTCGAGAAGTCGGCGGCCTTCCGCTGCGGGTGCAATGCCTGCCACACATCCTCCGCTGCTTGGGCGGCGGCGAGCACGCGCTCGGCGCCACCGGGTTTGGCCAACGTGTCCTGCAGCCGGCGCGCCGCGGCCCGCCCGCGTGCTCCCGGCAACACCAGCTCGAGCGTCCGCAGCCACTGGCCGAGATCCCCCCGGATCGGTTGCGCCGTCCGCGACAGCCGGCGCCGCAGCCCGGAGATCATCAGCAACACGGCAGTATCGGCCCCGGACGCTCCTTCGAGTCCAGCCGCCAAGGCTTCCACGTGCTCGAGCGGCGAGCGGCGCCGCCGATCGAGTACCGGCCGCGGCGGCCCGAACCGGACGGCGGTCACCGCGAGCCAGACGAATCCCACCACGATGAGCTGCAGCAGCAGCCACCCGGCTGGAGAGCGGACCATCCACTCCAACACCGCGCCACTCGTCGAGGAGCTCGCGCCGTACCCGTGATGGTATTCGTCCCAGCTGACGTGTCCCCGCACACCGGGGCTTGGCTGCAGCAACGGCACGAGCAGCAGGGGCACGTCGGTGGTGCGCCAGGCGGCATTGCGCAGGTAGGCGTCGTCCGCGAGCAGCACGACCGATCCCCCACCCGCGAACCGCAGCCGCACGAGCACGGGTTTGCCCGTCCGCGTGGTCAGCAGCGTGTCGACTGCCTCGCGTATCACCGACCGGCACGCATCGTCCTGCTTCAGGAGGCGGCGAAAACCGGTCTTGGGTTGCTCGGCGGACCGCTTGAGCTGACTCTCGAGCGTGTCCGCGCCCCGGCCGCGCGGATGCAGCACCCACTCGACCCGCGGGAGCTGCCCCATGCCTTCAGGTGCCGCAACGGCCACACTGTCCAGGGTCGCCGTCGTGTCGGGCTCGGCCGTGCGCCAGCCGAAGCACTCGGTCAGCCCGCCACCCTCACCGGCGGCGAACAGGACGCCTCCATTCCCCACGTACTGCGCCACCGCTTCCCGCTCCGCGGGAACGAGCCACTCTTCCGGAGACACGACCGCGAGGACGGCGGGGCGGCGCCGTCCCTGCCGCGCGAGATCGAACAGGGCCGTGCGGCGACGCTCGACCGGCACACCGAGCCGGGCAAGGACGTCGTAGGCGGCGCGCCCCCCCATGGGACCGGTGCGATAGGTCGACACCGGCTCCCAGGTCGACGTGGGACGTGTCCCCGAAGTCCCGGCGACGAGCGCGATCGCCACCGCGCCCGCCAGCAGCAGGACGAGGAGAATCTCAGTGCGATGCGACATGGCGCGCGACGCTCCCGGCCAGCATGCCGAAATCGCGGTAGCACTGCTCGTCGCACGGCGCCATGCCGAAGACGTGCTGGTACAGCCGGGCGACCAGACCCGCCAGCGCGCCGCGCTCCTCGGCGCTCAAGCGCGCCTCCCGCACGTACTCGGCGGGAGTCTTGGAGGGATGAAACGACAGCGCCTGGACACGGTCGAGCTCGAGCAGCAGGGCGGCGAAGCGGTGCGCCAGGGCCTCCGTGAATCGCCCTGCGCGCGCCAGCGTCTCGGCGCGCTCGAGGTGGGCGCGGGCGTCGAGCGGCGCCGTGAGCGCGCTCGGGATGCCGGGCGACGGGCGTTGGACCGTCACCCGATAGATGCGCCAGGCGGTGAAACCGAGGTGGACGAGCAGAGCGATGAGGAGAACGAGCGAGCCCCAGAACACGAGCTGGGCCCCGACCGGATGGGTCGTCGTAAACCGGTTGAGCCATTCGACGAACCGGTGCCACAAGTCGCGAAACCAGGAGAGCGGCCTGTCACCCGGGACCCACCGGTACTCGGGACGCGCAAATACTTCCCGCACGGCGCGCCGCACGGAGTCGGCAGGGACCCCCTGCAGAGCCCGAAGCAGAACCACCCGGAGGCTAGACGCTCCCCAGCTGCTCGCTCAACAGCTGGAGGTCGAAGCCCTCGTGACGCACTCGCAAGTCGTAATACGCGAGGGTGAGGACGCATGGGACGATCGGCGTCAGCACGACGGGGAGCACCGCCGCGATGACGGTCCAGAAGATGGTCGCAGCAGGGGCAAGCTGCCCGATGAGTGCGCCGACCGCGGACAGCACCAGCGACGGCAGCACGCTCGAGATCAACCCGGCGACGAACAACAGGCCGAAGACACGCCCTCGTGCGCCTTTGGTCAGCTCCCAGGACCGCCCGAACGCCTCGAAGTTGGAGGCCAGCGTTTCCAGGACGACCACCGGGGTGGTGACCATGTAGCCACAGGCGACATAAATGAACAGCCACACTGCCGCGATCACTTCGATGAAGACGAGCAGCACGGCCATCCCGCCGGCCGCACCGGTGAGGGCCACGACCACACCGGAGAGTATGGCGAGCAGGAAGAGAAACAGGGTCTTGCCCAGACCGACGAGGAAGAGCGGCACGATCTTGCCGACGCCAAACTGCAGCGCGTCGCCGAACTGCGGCTCCCGACCCAGGTAGGAGTCGGAAATGACGCGGATCGACCCCGCGGTCAGCACCAGCATTCCAGCGCCGTACAACACCCCCCATACCAACCCCCACAGCATGAAGGGGATGATCTGACTCTGCATCACGGCTGCCGTCTGCTCGGGCGTGGCGGTCGCGAGGCCGAAGAACCGGGCGCGCCAATAGATGCTGAATGCGAGCGGCAGCCACATCACCGCGAGACTGAGCTTCAGGAACAACCCGAAATGGCGCCGGAACAGCTGCAGCGCGCCATCCAGGATCTCACCGAATTCCATCGGCCGGAGATCGGCCATGTGGGCTCGCCCTCAGACGGGGGATGGCGATAAGATGAGGACGTGCCCCCTCCCGCGCGAGCCCCGCGCCAGCCGTTCGACCTGCGCCAGCAGCTGGGGGTCGAGACCCCGGAGCACGTTCTGCTCTCGTTCGACCTGGCCGGCCTCGGCACCCGCACAGCCGCGGCCGTGTTCGACCTCCTGCTCCTCGGCCTGATCAACCTCCTCGTCCTGGTCTTCGCCTCCGCGGCCGGAGTCACAGAAAACTGGGAGTCGGGGTTGGGGAGCTGGGGCACGGCGATCGTCGTGCTGTTTTTCAGTCTGGGATACTTCCTCTACTTCGCCCTGTTCGAAGCGCTGTGGAACGGCCGGACCCCCGGCAAGCGCTCGCAGGGCATCCGCGTCGTGCAAGACACAGGGCGCCCGATCACGGCGAACGCCGCAATGGTGCGGAATCTCATTCGCATCGTGGACTTCGTCTTTCCGTTCGGTCCGCTCCCGGGCGTCGGCTTCGTCTTCTTCCACCCCGCCAACAAACGCCTGGGCGATCTCGCCGCGGGAACCGTCGTGGTGCGCGAGCGGGCCGCCGCCTGGGGATTGGCGCCCGTCGCCGCGACCCCCGACCCCGACACGTCCCTCGCCGGGTCCCTGGAGCTGGGCCCCCCGGACCTGACTGAGCAGGAGTTCAACCTGCTCGACCGCTTCCTGGGCCGCGCCGACCAGCTGCTCCCCGCAGTCCGCGCGCGGATGGCCTCCGACCTGGCGCGCCGCCTGGAAGGGCGGATCCCCCGGCGGACCACCGATGCCATGGCCTACCTCGTGACGGCGTTCGGCGCCGAGCAGGAGAAGCGGCGCGGCCGGTTCGGAACGCGCGCCACGGCTGGAGCCGGGCGCACGACGGTCACGGCGGAGCGGTTCGTCGCCCGCAAGCGGGAGAGTTGGGAGAAGTTCCGGATTGTCGCCGAACGGCTGGAACGCGGCGGCTTGTCGCAGCTCCCGGCGGCCGAGATTCCCAGCTTCGCCGCCCGCTACCGCGAGGTCGCCGCCGACCTGGCCAGGGCCCGTACGTACGGCGTGGACCCCCAGGTCGTGGCCTATCTGGAGCGCCTGGTGGGCGCGGGGCACAACGTCTTGTATCAAGCGCGCGGTGTCCCACGGCCGCCGTTCTTCCGGTCGCTGGTGTCCGATTTCCCCGCCGCGGTCGTCCAATCATGGCGCTACGTGTTGGCCGCCTTCCTGTTGGTCATCGTCCCGGCGACGATCGGATTCGTCATGCTGCGCGAGCGGCCGCAGCTCGCCGAGGAGATCATCAACCCGGAGATGGTCAGCCGTGCGGAGCAGGCGGCCGAGAGGGAGGCTCGGGGTGAAGGGTACGCGCGAGCCGAGAGTGGCGTACGGCCGGTGATCGCCGCGGCGATCATCAGCAACAACATCCGCGTCTGTATCATGGCATTCGCCGGAGGGATGCTCTTCGGGCTGGTCACGGTGTGGGCGCTGGTGTTCAACGGTCTGCAGCTGGGCATGGATTACGGCTTGTTCGCCAACGATCACGCCACGCTCTACCTCACGACGTTCATCGCCGGCCACGGTGTGCTCGAGCTCTCCGCCATCTTCATCTCCGGGGGAGCCGGGCTGCGCCTGGCGCACGCGCTCGTCGCGCCCGGGGATCGCCCGCGGCTCGAGGCACTCGTGGTGGATGGACGCATCGCGATCCGGATGATGGGTGCCGTGATCTTCTTGCTGGCGATCGCCGGCTCGATCGAGGGCCTGCTATCGACCAGCGATGCGCCGCGCGCCCTGAAGTTCGCGGTCAGTGGGGCGACGGCGCTGTTGCTGACCCTGTACCTCGCCAGCGGCTACCGCTTCAGTCGGCAGCAGCGCGCCTAGTCCCACCACTGGACGCGGCACTTCGGCCACCACCACCGGGGGGCCCCCCAGTGCCGGTGCGCCGACCGCCACCACCGCGGTGGCGGGCAGTATCGCGCGCGATGACGCCGGCTCACAGCCGGCCGCGAACCTCGAGACTCTTAGAGGAGCGAGCGATACAGATCGCGCAGATGGTGGTCCCTCAGATCGCGGACGGAGAGCCACAGGTCCTGCTCGGAAGTCGCGCAAAAGATCTCCGCCGTGGCACGCTCGTGCTCGGTCTCTTCGGCCCCGAACATGATGCGCCCCCGCCAGGCCCCATCCTCGGCATGCCGCAAGGCGAGCCGGACGAGGACACTTTGGCCTTCGAATCGAATAGCGGGGAGATCGTGAACGACTGCTTCGTGTGGCGCCTGAACCGCTTGACGTGCCAGTTGTGCAGACATGTCGAGCCGTGGGCTGGTTTGGGGAAAGATTATAGGCGAGACGGGGTTACGCAATATGTTCGGGGTCCCTAGACCGGGGGGCTGGTTCCAGGTCGCCACGGCGGAGACCTCAGCACCGACCCCGGCGTCCTCAAAACTGAACGGAACCGGTGCGAACGTGAGCAGAAACAGAGCGAGCGCCGCCCATGCGGGGACGCGGCGGGACCGCGGCAACGGGCGGTAGGCGTCCAGCACGGTCGGATGGTCGAGCCGGCCGCGCGACAGGACCAGCACCAGCCCGGCCCACACGAGCCAACCGAGCCACCAGCGCCCCAGTACCAGGATCGCCAGCCAGAAGAGCGACGCGACGCGTCGGTGCCAGCGCGGCACAGTGGCGTAGAGGACGTGCCCGCCGTCGAGCTGGGCCATGGGCATGAGGTTGAGCATGGTAACGAACATCCCCACGACGCCGGCGAACGCCATCGGATGCAGCGACACCCGTCCCAGCGCCTGATGCGCCGCGAGACGAGCGAACAAGGTGACCGGTGAGTCCCCGACGACCAGGCGACCGGCGCCGAGCGGCAAGCTCATCTCGTGTGTGCCGCCGAGCGGCGGGAGGGTGTGGGAGAAATGCAGACCGACGATCAGGACCGGCAGGGCAACCACGAACCCGGCGATCGGGCCCGCGAGGCCCACGTCGAACAACTGGCGCCGATCGGACAGCAGCGTCCGCAGCCGGATGAACGCCCCCATGGTCCCGATGAACGACGGCCACAGCGGCACCGGCAGGAAATACGGTGGCGAGGTGTCGAGCAGGTAATAGCGGGCCGTGAAATAGTGCCCCAGCTCGTGGGCCAGCAGGATGGCGACGAGCGGCAGCGAGAACGCGAGCCCTGGAGCGAGGGACGCGAGCGGCGCCCCCGCGAACCGGATATGCCCCCGCAACAATCCCCAGGAATCGTCCACGCTGATGGTGCCGCGGAACACCGCGCCGGCGATGGTGGTCGTGAGGACCGTGAGCAGCAGCAAACCGACATGCAGCGCCCAGCGCTCCGAATGCGTCACCGTCGGGCGCGTCAGTACGAGCCAGCGGCCTCCCGGCTCGTCGGACCAGTAGTAGCGCCCGCGCCATGCGGCGAGCGCAAGGGCGAGCTGCGGGGAGGGGCGGGCATGCGCCGGATGTACAAGCACATCAATGACTTCCCGGTCGCGCAGCGTGGCGGTGCGCCACGCCACGACGAACGGCGCCAGCGCCTCGGGGATCGGGTGATCTTGACTAGAGGGCACGCGGTCCCCTATGATAATCGCTGCACACCTGGTACAACCCTAACGCTTCCATCGTCGTTCAACGCGTTCACCACCCTGCCACGGGTTCGTCTCCCCGCCGTTAGCCCAACGGAGTTTCCCCACACGTGGATATCGCCGAGCTGAAGAAGAAGTCCGTCGCGGAACTGCACGCGATGGCCGAGAGCCTCAACATTCAAAACTATTCGGGGCTCCGAAAGCAAGACCTCATTTTCCGAATCGAGCAATCGCTGCTCGACACCGACACGGTGCTGCGCGGCGAGGGGGTGCTCGAGATCCTGCCCGAGGGATACGGCTTCCTGCGCTCCCCGGACTGGAACTACCTCTACGGCCCGGACGACATCTACGTCTCGCCGAGCCAGATCAAGCGCTTCGACCTGCGCACCGGCGACACGATCCTCGGTCAGGTGCGGCCGCCGAAGGAAGGCGAGCGCTACCTCGCCCTGTTGAAGGTCGAGACGGTCAACAGTGAAGAGCCCGAGAAGGCCAAGCACCGCGTCGCGTTCGACAACCTGCGGCCGCGCTACCCCGAAGAGCGCATCCGCCTCGAGCGCAAGGACGGCGATCTGTCGATGCGGGTGATGGACATCCTCTGCCCCATCGGCAAGGGCCAGCGCGGCCTGATCGTATCCCCGCCCAAAGCCGGCAAGACGATCCTGATGCAGAAGCTCGCCAACTCCATCATCGAGAACCATCCCGAGGTCTACCTCATCGTGCTGCTGATCGACGAGCGCCCGGAAGAGGTGACCGACATGGAGGAGAACGTCAAGAGTGCCGAGGTGATCTCCTCGACCTTCGACGAGCCGGCCGACCGCCACGTCCAGGTCGCGGACATGGTGATCGAGAAGGCGAAGCGTATGGTCGAGCACGGGAAGGACGTGGTGATTCTGCTCGATTCGATCACCCGCCTCGGCC
>DASTHG010000297.1:0-3381 GCA_035718325.1 Gemmatimonadales bacterium
CGCCAAGAAGGACAAGCCCGATCCGCTCGAGCTCGGGGCCTTTCAACTGATGAAAGAGACGCTGGAACGAGAGCTGCCGCTGCGTACGCTCCCGCCGGCGGCGCTCAATCGCGACTATCTCAAGGGATACGGGCTGCTGACCGACCGGCCGCTGCTCGCCGCCTTGAACCGGAGCGAGAGCGAGGCGGCCCAGCCGCTCCCCGACCCGATCGCCACGCGGCTCACGCAGCTGCACGCGGCGGGCCTCGTGCTCTCGGCGAGCGTCGAGGCTGAGATCGCCGCGATGGACGCGGGCGACCGCGCCGCGTTTCTGAATGATCTGGGTCTGCAGGAGTCGGCGTTGACCCGGTTCATCCGGACCTCCTACGGACTGCTCGATTTAATTTCGTTTTTCACCGTTGGACCGGACGAGGTGCGGGCGTGGCCGATCCGGCGCGGCGCCAGCGCTCGAGCGGCGGCGGGACGGATCCACTCGGATCTCGAGCGTGGATTCATTCGGGCCGAAGTGATTCCCTACGCGGTCTTCACGCAGTTCGGGACGGAGCAGGCGGTCAAGGATGCGGGCAAGCTGCAGATCGAAGGGAAGGAGTACGTCGTCCGTGATGGCGACATCCTGCACATCCGGTTCAACGTCTAAACAGCGAGGCTCATCGTGAAACGATTCGCTCTGATGGCGGCGCTGCTGTTCCCGGTCACGGCGCCCGCGCAGCAGTCATCGATTCCGGACGCCATTGTCGGGAAGGCGCCTCCCCCGAGCGGTCAAACGGTGCGGTACCTCCCGTCTGACTCGCTGACCAAAGGGTACCTCGCCATGCCGGCGGGGAAGGGGCCATTCCCGGCGTTGATCATGATTCACGAGTGGGACGGGCTGAACGACCGCGACCGGCAGGTAGCGGACATGTTCGCATCGCACGGCTACGTAACCCTCGTCGCCGACCTCTATCAAGGAAAGACGGGGAGCAATCAGCAGGAGAATGTCGCGCTGATGAACGATGCCCGCGCGCATCTCGACCGGGTCATCGGCAATCTCGACGGCGCCCAGAAGTTCCTGCGTGCCAGGCCCGACGTGAGCGGCAAAGTGGGCGTGATGGGCTGGTGTTTCGGCGGCGGGATCGCGCTGAGCTACGCCCTGGGCGGCGCCGAGCATCAGGCGACGGCGATCTTTTATGGGATGCTGGTCAACGATCCGGCCCAGCTGGCCCGCATCCACCATCCGATCTACGGCACGTTCGCGGGGCAGGACAAGGGCATCACGCCGGCGATGGTGGCGCGGTTCCGCACGGTGCTCGATTCGATCGGGATCAAGAACGACATCCACGTCTACGATCCGGTACAACACGGGTTCTGGTTGTGGGTGGACCGGGATGCCGCGACCAACACCGCGCCCGCCGCCGATGCCTGGCAGCGGCTGGTGAAGTACCTGCACGACAATCTGGGCGGCAACTAGGAAAGGGTTGGTCCGGGCAGTGCGTTTTGTTCGCGGCCTGAAGTCCGCGCTCGGCGCTGACGCGACATGCCATGAATGGCACCAGCATGGCGTCTTCCAAGACGCGTCGCCGCAGGCGCCGAGCGGCGGCTTCGAGCCGCCGTACTCTACCGCAGGGGTCCCATCCCCTGGATGGCGACGGCGCGGTCGGTGCCGCCCGCGAAGGTATTGCGGCGCACCATGAACTCGCCCGAGCGGCCGTCGTCGAGCACGATGCGGTAGCGCCGCCCCGCCTCCAGACCGGCGAGGTAAGTGACCGTCATCGTGCCGTGCCACTCCGACCCGTCGCCGCGCTGCACCTCGACGACGTTGATGTCGACGGCGGAGGCGAGTGTGCTGCCGTCGTCCTTGTGGATCGCGCAGCGATGGAAGGGCATATGGAAAAGATAATACGCGTCGTCGGCGCGGTCGTGCTATACCGGCTCTACGACGTCGGCTACGAGATCGATCTCGAGCGCGCGCTCGATTTCCTCGCGGTGACCCCCGAGGACCGCGAGACGCTGCGGCTCAACCTGGAGCGGCGGCAGCGCGTCGAGGCGCAGGCGATCCGCATCAAGAATCCGCCCATCACGGTCACGATCGGCACGGAGCCGTTCGACGCCGTGGGGCGGCACCACGACGCACAGGTCTCGGCGCGGATTTTCGACTTCGGCGTCATCTCGCTGCGCATGCGTTGTGATATCCCGGGTGCCATGGAGTGGGGGACGGTTGCCCAGTTCGGCGACTCGGCCGACCTCTCGCGCGCGGCACGGGCGGGGTTCGAGCGCGCGATCGAGGAACTCACCGGCCGCATCGCCCCGGCGATCGCGCGACCGCAGATCGCTCCGGTGAGCGAGGACTACGTCGTGTACCGGTTCACTCGGGTGGAGGACGGCGGCGGGCAGGCGCTGCCCGCGAGCGTGCTGCGCGAGCTCGACGTCGCACCGCTGTTGCTCAACGAAGACCGGCCGATCTCCGAGCAGGCGCGCAAAGAGCTCTTGCCGCACTGGTTCTCGTATTATCCGGACGATCTGTCGATCATCACCTGGAGCACGGCTCTGGTGCTCGACCCGATGGACGGGGAGAGCGACGTACAGCTGATCCTCGAATTCGCCAACGCCCAGCTGCTCGAGCTGCGCTACTACGACGCGCTGCTCGACGCCGAGTTACCGCGGATGTACGACCGCATTGAGAACGCGCGCAAAGGCTCGGGGGCGCTGCTGGGACGCCGCTATGCTGGATTGCTCACGGGGCTGCAAACGCTGCTGGCGGACTCGACCGAAATCGTCGAGCGGACGCAGAACGCCCTCAAGGTGACCGACGACATTTTCCTCGCCCGCGTCTACGCGGCGGCGCTGGAGCTGTTCCGCGAGCGGGCGTGGCGGACGGGGATCGACCACAAGCTCGGCATCATCCACCAGACCTACGAGATGCTCAACGCCGAGGCGATGGCGGTGCGCAACGAGGTGCTGGAGGTGACGATCGTCGTGTTGATCGTGGTGGAGATCGTGCTCGCGATCCTGATGCGCTAGAAGTCCAGCAACCCTTCGTACACCAGCGCCGCGAAACCGCACGCGGCGAACAGCAACGCGAGCAGGCCGACGACGATCCACGCCGGTGGGGGCATGCGGCGCCGGCGTTTGCGGAGGTAGGTGGCGCTGGGCCACAGCACCTTGAGCGAGTGCCGCACCGCGTTCATGCTGCCGGTGAAGAGCGAATGCTTCACGTGCGGCGCGCGCTGCGCCCGCCGCAGGTGGTCAGGGGACGTCGCGACCACCGCCGGCACCGGGGCGGGGAGGTCGCGCAGCAGCGCATAGGCCTCGTTGATGCGCTGCAGGTTCTGCTGCGCCTTCTCCTGGAGCCGGTTGTTGTCGGGAAAGCGGTCCGGGTGCCACACCTGGGCCAGATCGCGATAC
>DASTHG010000298.1:0-2918 GCA_035718325.1 Gemmatimonadales bacterium
GGGGCGAGCGGCTGAACTTCCCGCATTCGGGGAGCCACTTTGGGTGCTGCGGCTTCCACCAGCCGTCGCAAAACCTCGTCAATTTCTACGCGGTCGACGCCAACGGCTTGCCGGCGGCATTGTCGAATGCCAACTGGAACGCGGACAACCCGCTGTTCTTCGACTCGCTCGTCATTCCACTCTCGATCTCGCACCAGGACTTCAAGGGCGGGATCGCCGGAGCGCCGGCGATCGATCCGCGGCTCGATTGGACGGTGGGCCGCGACCGCACTCCCTACAAGGATTGGGGACTGCCCGACCGTGGGTGGATCCGCGATGCGTCCTACAGCGGGCCCTATAGCCCAAAGAAGAACGTGCAGGAGAACGCTGCCAACGGAGAGAACAACGTCGGCTGGCAGGCGACACAGACGAACGATGTGAACATCCACATCTTCCGCTTCGGCGACCTGCTGCTGCTCGATGCCGAGGCGCATGCCCAAACCGGCGACCTTGCCGGGGCCCTGACGATGGTGAATCAGATCAGGGCGCGTGCCGGAAAGATCGCACAGGGGTGTGGGCAGGGGTTTGATGCAACAACGGACAGCGTATTGAAGGCAACGTACTCCTCCTGTGTATCTGACAGTCGCATGGCCGTACCGATGATTCAGGGCACGACCGTCGACTCGTTGATCACGCAGTGGGCGACGTATCGTATCGGGTTGTACGCGTCCTTCCCGGATCAGGCGACGGCGTTGCAGGCGATTAAGTACGAGCGCCGGCTCGAGCTGGCGATGGAAGGCCAGCGGTTCTTCGACCTGCGGCGCTGGGGTGATGCGGACACCGTGATCGCCAACTACATCGCGGTGGAGAAGAACCGGATTCCCTACCTCGCGGGCGTCACCTATGCCACGCGTAACCATCTGTATCCGATTCCGGCGATTCAGGTGGAACTGAGCAAGGTGGGAAGTACGGACATGCTGGTGCAGAATCCGGGCTGGTAACTGAAACGGGGTGTCAGGTGTCAGGTGTCAGGGAGTTGCTGACACCTCTCACCTGACACCTTTTTTCACCGCTTCACAATCGTAAACGCCTGCAGCGAATCGCCGTTGTTCGCGACGAACACGGCATTCCCTGCAGGCGTTTTCACGAGCACCAACCCCGTGACGTGCCCCGGTGCCAGAAAGCCGCTGGCGACCGGTGGCACCGGCGTGAAGTGGCCCTTGCCGTCGCCCTTCAGCCAGAGGCCGTTCCCGGCATCGAGCCGCGGCGTGTTGGGCTCCATGTCGTATTCATTCCCCGCCACGAGAAGATCGAGATTGCCGTCGCCGTCCACGTCGGTCGCGACGATGCCACGGATCGGGGCGATCTGCGCGAGCGTCGGCAGCGGCGTGGCGGAGAACGTCCCGTTGCCGTTGTTCTGGAGATAGAGACTGGCGAAGGTATCGGTCTGGTAGTGGATCGCCTTCTGCAGCTGCGGCGCGCCGAACAGCTCCGCCATCGACGCGTGGGAAAACTCGGCGTAGGTTGGGAAGCGCAGCGCCAGCTGATAAATCACAGGGCCATAATGCGCCAGGCCATACTGGGGGACCTCTCGCCCCCCCTCTTCCGTGGTGAGCACGATGTCGGCCGAACGCGGCCCGGAGAAGTCGCCCGCGGCGACGCCGAAATGACTCTGGGGTGACGTCACATACGTGGCGTTCAACCCCAGATTGCCCGCGACGATGTCGGGCTTGCCGTCATGGTTGAAGTCCGCCACCGCGAGGCTGTACCACAACCCCCGAGTCGGTGGGAGCCCCATCGACGCCGTCACGTTGCGCAGTCGGTTGCCGTCGTTGTGCCAAAACTCGATCGGCATCCATTCGCCGGCGGTGACGAGATCGAGCTTGCCGTCGCCGTCGAAATCGACCCACACCGCGGCGGTGATCATCCCACCCGGCCTGATCAGCTCCGGCGCCCATTGCTCCGTGACGTCGACGAAGCGCCCGCCCTCGTTGCGCAGCAGATAGCTGCGGGTGGGCGCAGGGTAGTTGCGCGGCGTCAGGCGCCCGCCGACGAAGAGATCGGGCTTGCCGTCGCCCGTGAAGTCCCCCGCCGCTACGGGCGCGGTGCAGGACTGCATCGTCGGCAACGCCAGCGTGTCGCGCACGAACCGGCCGCCGCCCACGTTGCGATACAACCGGCTCTGCAATTGGCGCGACACCGGTGACAGCCGGTACCCGCAGCTCGCGACGAACAGGTCCGGTCGCCCGTCGCCATTGGCGTCGAAGAACAGGGCGCCCCAGTCATCGAACGCCGTATCCGCGGCCCACGGCTGGCCACGCGCGGACTCCACGAAGCTGCCGTCGCGCTGCTGCAGGAACAGCTTTCCCGGTACGCCGACACCCCCCCCGATATAGACGTCGCTCAGGCCGTCGCCGTTGACGTCCCCCACGGCGAGCGGCGGTCCCTGGCGTGACGGCATGTAGGGCAGTAGTGGCTGGACGTCGTAATCGATGAGGCTGGATACGTGATGGACGTATTTCGGGGCCTTGTGCGAGTCCATGGGAGCAAAGAGGTGATAGGTGGTAGGCGGCAGGTGGTAGATACACCCTGCCACCTGACACCTGTTACCTACCACCGCTTCTTGTTGCTTCACGGTCACCATCTGGTCGGCGACGATTCCCGTCAGCACCTGCACCCGACCATCCGGCCAGATCACCTGGAGGCTGTCCACTCGGCGTGCGCGTCCCAAACCGAAGTGCGCGCGGTCGTCCATCGTGGACATGTAGCCGCGGTAGGGGCTGTGGTAGATGTACTGCCGCTCGCCGCCGGCGGACAGGATCAAGGTGGCACCGATGCCGTTGCGATTCGCGCCGTCCCCCTGAAGCTGCACGGCGAGCCAGTGATGCGCCGAGTCCTGAGGCGCGACGTTCCTATAGATGAAAGCGGGGTCGTCGATG
>DASTHG010000299.1:0-7684 GCA_035718325.1 Gemmatimonadales bacterium
CGACCACGCCAACGGCACGTACACCGCGACGTTCACCGGACTCGTCTCCGGCACCGCTACGACGATCGGCGCCACTATCAACGGCAGCGCCGTCACCACCACGCTGCCGACGATCGCCGTCACCACCGGGGCGATCTCCCCCCTGACTTCGGTCGTGTCGACCTCGAGCGGCACGGTGTCGTCGGGAGCGAGCGCCACGCTCACGCTGCAGGCGAAGGATTCGGGCGGCAACACGATCACCACGGGCGGTGCGACGGTCGTCTTCACACGTACGGGCGGCACGAGCACGGGGACGATCAGCGGAACGACCGATCACGCCAACGGCACCTACACCGCGACGTTCACCGGCGACACCGCCGGTACGGCGACGACGATTCACGCCACGATCGGCGGCGTCGCGGTTACGTCGACCACGACGATCACCGTCGTGCCGGGCAACACGACGGCCGCGAAGTCGGTGATCACGGTCTCGAAGGACAGCATCGCGTCGGGGGCAAAGGACACCCTGACGCTGCAGGCGAAGGATTCGGCGGGGAACAACCTCACGACGGGCGGGCTCGTCGTCGTCTTCAGCCACGCGGGCGGCACGAGCACCGGGCCGATTTCGGCGACCACCGACAACAACAACGGGACCTACACCGCGGTCTTCACCGGAGACACCGCCGGAACGGCGACCACGATTCACGCGACGATCGGCGGCCAGCAGGTGACGTCGACGCTGCCGACGATCAAGGTGATTGCGGGCGCAATCTCGACCGCCAAGTCGGTTGTGACGTCGAGCGACTCGGTGACCACGACGGGCGGAGTGCTCACGCTGACCCTGACGGGGAAGGATGCGGCGGGCAACGCGCTGACGAAGGGCGGGTCGACCGTCGTGTTCACCCAGAGCGGCGGCACGAGCACCGGCACGATTTCGGCGACGACCGACAATGCGAACGGCACCTACGCCGCGACGTTCACCGGGGTGAACGGCGGCACGGCGACGACGATCGGGGCGACGATCGGCGGTGTGGCCGTGACGTCTGTGCCCCTGCCCACGATCCGGGTCATCGCGACCGTCCACTCGACCGACATCCTGGCCGACGAGACGTGGGCGGCGGGGTCGCACACCGTCACCAGCTACATCCGAGTGCGTAAAGGGGCGAAGCTCACGATCGCCCTCGGTGCCGTCGTGAAGTTCGACGCCGGTGCGGGCCTCCAGATCGGCGACACGGCCCTGAACGAGACGGGCCAGCTCCTGATGGATGGGACACAACTCGGACCCGCGCAGGGGATCACGCTCACCGCCAATACCGGCTCGCCCGTGCCGGGGTTCTGGAAGGGCATCGAGGTGCAGCGCAACCTCGGGCTTACCACCTGGCGGCGCACGTTGATCGAGTGGGCCGGCGGGACGAGGGTTCCGTTCGGCGCGCTGCCGAGCGAGGCCTGCATCCTGTTCGTCAACCGCTCGGGGGCCGAGGTCGATCTCGACTCGCTCAAGATCCGGCAGTGCGTGCACGCCGGGGTGCATCACTTCGGCGGGGTGTCGCACATCCACCGCTCCGAGGTGGACAGCGTCACGGGCTCCGGCATCCACGCCGACCTCGACGCGACGCTGCAGCTCGACTCGAACACCGTGCGCGGCTCGGGCCAGGAAGGGTTGTTGCTCGGCAGCCCGGCGACGAAGCTGTCCCCGTCGCGCTTCAACCGGTTCGTCGGCAACGCGACGTTCGGGAATCAGATGCAGGCGGTGCAGCTGCCGGGCCTCTTGAAGCAGGATTCGATCGCCGGCAACACCACGGACTTCATTGAAGTGAACGGGGGTCAGCCCGATCCCACCGTCGGCGCGTTCACGATCTTTGCGCAGCCGCAGCGCAGCGGGTCGAACGGCTACGTCGTGAACGGCCTGCTCGACGTGGGACGCTCGACCGGCCAGACGGTGACGCTCGACTCGAACCTGGTGCTGCGTTTCTCGAGCCAGAGCGGGCTCTTGATCGGCGACAGCGCCGGCACGCGCAGCGCGTCGATCGTGTCGCTCGGTAGCAACCGCAGCAACGCGCCGCGGCTGACCTCGGCGAGTCTCTCCCCCGCGCCGGGAGACTGGTACGGGCTCGAGATCGGCCGGCTCGCGACCAATACGCGACTCGCCAACGTGCGCATCGAGTTCGCCGGCGATTCAATCCCCGGACGTAGCAAGCACCGCTTCGGATTGAACGTGCGGAGCCCCGCCGCCCAGACGTTGGCGCTCGATAGCGTGCTCGTGTTCCAGAGTGGGCGTTCAGGATCCGACACCAACACTGCGGGCATTGGCATCCTGGCGTCTGGGAATGGGGTGGATCTTCGCCGCTCGGTGGCGCAAGGGAACCTGGGCTACGGCATCGTTGCCGGCGGCACCCCCAACGTGAGGATCGTGAGCGACACCGCGCGTGCCAACACGATCGGATTCGCCCTGTTCACCGATTCCGCGGGTGCCAACCCGTTGGGGCCAGGGGATTCCCTCGCGAACAACGTGGCAACCGGGAATACGTTGTACCCGCTGCAGCTCGAGATTCCGCGGGTGCCTATGCTGCACACAAACACGTTCACCGGAAATGGTCGCGATACGCTGCTACTCCAGGGCGGGACGATCACGTTCAAGGACACGCTGCCCCATTTTGCGGGAGCGCCGTGGCGCGTGACGCGCACCATTATCCAAATCGATTCCGGCGGCGTGCTGACGCTGGCGGCCGGCGACACACTCGCCTTCGACAGTACCTCGGGGATCACCGTTGGCAGCAACGCCGCGTCGGCGGCGCTCGCCGCGGTCGGAACGGCGCCATTGCCGATCCTGCTGACGTCGAGCTACACGCCGGGTGGCATTCGCCCGCGCGGCTGGGCGGGTGTGGAGTGGCGCAATCCGGCCCCGTCGGGGAACAGCTTTACGTTCGTCACCGTCGATCGCGCCGGCTTCGTCTTCCAGCCGCAGTGCGACTGCAGCCAGATCACGATGGGCGCGCTGCGCTCTGTCGACACGTCGCTCGCGATCAACACGAACCTCACGTTCGATCACCTCACCGTGCAGCGCGCGTTTGCGTTCGCAGTCGACCTCCGCCGCAGCGGCAGCGGGACGCTCACGATTACGAACAGCCAGTTCTACGGCAACGGCGGGTTCGACCCGATGTTTCGAGCGTTCATCAACCAGCCGAATCAGTTCACGATCTCGGGCTCCGACCTGTACCACTATCGCGGCTGGATCATGCAGGCGTCGGACTCGGTGAACGCCGTCGGCAACTGGTGGGGGGACGTGGCCGGGCTCGATTCCGGATACTCCGGCGCCGACAGTCTGGGTCGGGCCTTCATGGCGTTCAATCCGATCAAGTTCACGCCGTTCCAGACGAGTCCGTTCTTCGCCGTCGGCCCGGCCGTGGGACTCGTCGCGACCGCTGACACCGCACTGTCCCCGCAGCTCTCGACCGCCGATTCGATTTGGGTGCGCGCGGTCGACGCCAACGGCCGCGGCGTGGCCGGCGGCACGGTGAACTGGAGCGTCGCGCCGGCCGGACAGTCGAGCATCGCGCCGGCGTCGAAACCGGTCGACGGTGGGGGGCGGGCTGGTGCCTTCTGGACCTTCACCAACTCGGCGGGACAGAAGATCGCGACCGCAGCAGGGATCGGCACGCCGGCGCACTACGTCGCGAGCGTCCAGCCGGGCCCGACGGTGTCCACCAACTGGACGATGCTCAGTGGGCCGCTGACGCAGGGGACGGTGACCGCGCAGCGCGCCCTCACCTTCACCAGCACGAACCGGCGCGGCGTCCTGATCACGAAGGCGGTGGACTCGTTCGGCAATCCGACGCAGCCCTTCTATTGCTCGGCGCCGGTCGGGTTCGGCTGCGTCGGATTCTCGTACGCCACGATCGATTCCATCAAGACCAGCGGCGGCGCCAACGGCGACAGCGTGTTCTTCCATGCGCTGGTCACCAACCCGACGCAGTTCGTGTTGCGCGGCCAGTACAACACCGCCCTCGGGTTTGCGTTCGACTCCGTCGTGATCACGATGAGCCCGGCCCCGGCAGGAGTGAAGATCGACCGCGATCCGTTCCAGGGCGGCGTACAGACGACGCCCGACACGACGCTCATCACGTCGCTCTGTCCCACGGGCCCCGGCAACTTCACCTGCCAGCCGTCGCTCATCGCGTACCTCGTCGACTCGGCGTTCACGCCGGTGTCGGATACGGGTGCGAACTTCGTGTGGAACCTCGTGCCGCCGGCGGGGAGTGCCGTGACCTTCGACTCGGCGATGGCTCTGTCACCGCACGACATCGGCTATGTAACCGCCCGCGCCAACGGCTTCGCGCGGCTCGCCGTGAAGGACATCAGCGTGCACGGCTATGGGACCGACACGCTGCCGATTCTGGTGCAGCAGACGCCGTTCGCGGTCCTGGTGAGTCCCGACACCGTGAGCGTTCCGGTCGGCGGTCAGACCATCTTCAGGGCCGCCGTGGTCGATCAAAACGGCGACACCATGGTCGCGCCGGTGCGCTGGCGCCGGGACAACCCGTTCAGCCCGCATCTCACGATCATCGACACCGCGACGGCCAATCAGGCCAAGGTGCGTCTCGACAGCACGCCGTTCGGCTCGGAGTACGTCGACGCTTTCGCGGTCCGCGCCCCGGGTGACACCATCTTCGGCTTCGGCGGCATCGTCAACCCGATCCTGCTCCGCCTGACGGTCGCCCAGCAACCCTGGGCGCTGGCGGTGAACTCCCAAACCCACGCCGTGTACGCCGGCCACCAGGGAGGGCAGATCTACCGGATCAACGGGACGACGGAGGTCGTCGTCGACTCCGTGTCGGCGGGGCAGTTCGTCTCCGCGGTGGCGGTCAACTCGATCACGAACCGCGTCTTCGTCGGGACGGATGCCGGAGTCCGCGTGCTGGATGGCGCAACGCTCGGGACGGTGACGACCGTGGCCGTGGGCACCACGCAGCAGGGCGTTACGAACCGACAAGGGCTGGCCGTCGATTCGGTCAATAATCGCATCTATGTCACCGTCGACATCGGATCGGCGGCGCCCGCGCCGGTGTTGCGCCGCATCGACGGCGCGACCAACACCTTCTCGGCGACGAACGACGTGCCGCTGCCCAAGCTTCCGGGGACGGGTGCCGCGTTCGATCCGGTGAACGGGCTCGTGTACGTGGCGGTCCCCGACAGCAATCTGGTGCTCGCGGTCGACCCGGTGGCCAAGACGTTCACCCGCATCGCCGTCGGCACCACGCCGTTCGCGGTCGCCGTGAATCCCGTCACCAACCGGATCTACACGGTCAACCAGGGCTCAGCCAACATCTCGGTCATCGATGGCGCGAGCCAGACGGTGATCACCACGATTTCCACGGGCTTCTTCCAGACCGGGATCGGGGTAGATCCCGCGACTAATCGGATCTATGTCGGGGTGAGCAGTATCGACGAGCTCCTGGTGATCGATGGGAACACCAACACGTTCCTCAACTCGGTGGTTCTCGGTTTCTTCAGCGACGAGATATTCGGGATCGGATTCGATGCCGGCAACAAGAAGGTGTGGACCGCCAACTACTCGTCGGCATCCGTTTCGAGAGTGGAGTACTAACAGAGACAGGGTTCACTAGATTGCAGTCCATGCCCCGCCGCACTACCATCACCGTCTCGATCGGCAACGTCCCGGTCGGATCCTGCCATCCGATCGTCGTGCAGTCGATGACCAACACCGACACCGCGGACGTCGCGAGCACCGTGGCGCAGGTGCGCGCGCTGCACGAGGCGGGCTCGGAGCTGGTGCGGGTGACGGTCAATAACGACGACGCCGCCCGGGCGGTCCCCGCGATCGTCGCCGAGGTCGACGTCCCGGTCATCGGCGACTTCCATTACAACGGGCACCTGTTGCTGACCAAGTATCCCGCCTGCGCCAGGGCGCTCGCCAAATACCGCATCAACCCCGGCAATGTCGGCGCCAAGCGTCGCGACGAGCACTTCCGCCAAATCATCCAGGTCGCGATCGACGAAGGGAAGCCCGTTCGCATCGGGGTGAACTGGGGCAGCCTCGACCAGCAGCTCCTTACCGAGATGATGGACGCCAACGCGAAGCTTCCCGAGCCCCGCGATGCGCGCGACGTGACGATGGACGCCATGGTGGAGAGCGCCACGCGCTCCGCCGCCCTCGCCGAAGAGACGGGGCTCGGGCACGATCGCATCATCCTCTCGGCGAAAGTGTCGGGGGTCCAGGATCTGGTCGACGTGTACCGCCAACTCGCCGCCACCGGCGACTACCCGCTGCATCTCGGCCTCACCGAGGCGGGGATGGGGACCAAGGGTGTCGTAGCCTCGAGCGCGGCGCTCGGCATCCTGCTGCAGGAAGGCATCGGCGACACGATTCGTGTCTCCCTCACGCCGCGTCCCGGCGGCGATCGCACCGAAGAAGTGCTCGTGGCGCAGCAGATTCTGCAATCGCTCGGGATCCGCAGCTTCTCGCCCCAGGTCACCGCCTGTCCCGGGTGCGGCCGCACGACCTCGACGTTTTTCCAGGAAATGGCCGAGCAGATACAGGACTACCTGAAGGTCCGCCGCCCCGAGTGGCAGCGTCGCTACCCGGGCTCAGAAACATTGCGCGTCGCGGTGATGGGGTGCGTGGTGAATGGGCCAGGAGAGTCGAAGCACGCCGACATCGGCATCTCGCTTCCGGGAACGTTCGAAGAGCCGAAGGCGCCCGTGTACGTCGACGGCGAGCTGAGCGTTACCCTGAAAGGCGACACCCTGGTCGCCGACTTTCTGAAGATTCTCGAGCAGTACGTCGAGCGCCGCTACGGCGCCGGCACGGTCGTCTCGACCGGGTAGCCTGCCTGCTTCCAGGCGGTGATGCCGCCTTCGAGATTCCACACCTCCCGGCCGCGCGCGGCGGCGATGCTCGCTGCAATCGCGGAGCGGCTTCCCGTGTGACAGTGCATCACGACCGGACCGGGTGGCAACTCGTCGAACCGCGCCGGGAGTAGCCCGAGGGGAATGTGCCGCGCCCCGGGGACATGGCCGTCATCCCATTCATAGCCGGCACGGACGTCGATCACGGACACGTCGCCGTTCGCCATGCGCTCTGCCAGCCGCTGAGCCGTGATCTTGCGAATCGAGCCGAGTGTCCCGCCCGCGGCGCGCCAGGCGGCGAGCGTCTCCTCGTCGCAATCGATGTAGCCGCCGATGCGATCGAGACCGATCATGGCGAGGTCCCGCACAGCCTGGTCGAGCGCGTCCACCCGCGCGTGATCGATCAAGAGGTAGAAATCACGGACATAGGGGACGAGCCACCCCGCCCACGTCGTGAACGAGCGGTTGAGGGGGATGTTGATCGTTCCTGGGATGTGCGCTGTTGCGTAATCGGCCGCGGCACGCGTGTCGACGAGCAGCGCTCCCTGCGCGAGCAGCTCGCCCACCCGCGCCGCTGCGAGGCGTTGCGGCCGCCGCGAGCCGCCGAGGATGCGCGGGCCGTCGCGGTTGATGCGCTTCATTTCTCCGAAGTACGAGGGCGGCTCGGGCTGCCCCTCGAGCACGGCGTTGATGAACAGCGCCTCGTCCGTGATGTGAAACGCCCAGTTCGCGATGCGCTCGTAGCCCAGGGTGCTCTGCGGCATCGCGCCGAGCGACTTGCCGCACGCCGAGCCGGCGCCATGACCCGGCCAGATCTGGAGGTGGTCGGGGAGATCCC
>DASTHG010000300.1:0-3243 GCA_035718325.1 Gemmatimonadales bacterium
GAGCTCCTCCACGGTCCAGTCCTTCCTCGGGTGGGCGTGCAGCAGGGCGAGCGCCCGCCCGACGTGGGCGTCGCGCACGCCGGCGAGCCAGCCTTTCCCCCCGGGCGGCAGGCCCTCGACATAGACGCGCATCGCCTCGACGAACATCAGCTCCGACAGCTTGGCCAGCATCGAGTCGCCGCCGGGCCTCCAGGCGGAGGATTCGCGCACGCCCACCTGCAGCAGCTCCTGCATCATGATCGATGCCGGGCCGTCCCGCATCGGTATGACCAGCACCCGCGGCAGGGCGTCGAGCAGCAGACGGCACAGGCTGCGGTTGCAGGCGAGAAAGCCGCACACGACGCGCGTGGACTCGCCGCCGCCGCCGTGGCGCAGCTGGACGAGGCTGGTGCCGCGCGCGGCGTTCAGATCGATGAGGCTGGTGGTCTCCACGGGCGCGAGCTGCACGTCGCTGCCCATGATGTGGTGCTCCTGCTGCGGGAAGATCACCAGGTCGTGCGCCGCCGCGTCGTGCACCTCGCCGTCGTCCAGCCTGACCTTGCACCGGCCCTCGGCGATGAAATGGAAATACACGACGTGATCGGCGCCGCCGAGCCGGGCCCTGGCGGTGGCGAGGCCGAACTTGGCGCGCACGCACCACGGCGAGGTGAACTCGGCGTTCAGGTAGACCGCGCCTTCGAGGCGCACCGACTTGAGAACATCGGACAGGGCGTCCATGGACCCTCGGACAATAAACGCGGCGTTTGGGTCAACCCCCGGGGGCGACCGATGGGAATACTAGCATCGCCGGAACCTTCTCATTCACACAAGGAGCTCGCCATGTCCGCCGTCCTCTCCTCCTCGTCGTCCCCCGCTGCCGCGTCCAATCCGAACAAGGCTCTATGGGAAAAGGGCGACTTCACCCGCATCGCCGCCACCATGCGCGAGAGCGGCGAGTCGCTGGTGCGGGCGATCGGCGTCTCGAAGGAAATGAAGGTCCTCGACCTCGGCTGCGGCGACGGAACGACCGCGTTGCCGGCCGCGAGGCTGGGAGCCGAAGTGCTGGGCGTCGACATTGCGAGAAATCTCGTCGCCGCGGGCAACCGTCGCGCGAGCGAAGCGGGCCTGGCGAACTGCAGATTCCAGGAAGGCGACGCGAGCAACCTCCACGGGCTGGCGGACCGCAGCTTCGACCTCGTCGTGAGCATCTTCGGCGCCATGTTCGCGCCCAAGCCGTTCGACGTGGCCAAGGAGATGGTGCGCGTGACCCGGCCCGGAGGCCGGGTCGTCATGGGGAACTGGATCCCCAACGATCCGACGCTGGTGGCGCAGATCCTGAAGATCAGCTCCTCCTACTCGCCGCCGCCGCCGGAGGGCTTCATCAGCCCCATGACCTGGGGCGTCGAGAGCAATGTGGTGGAGAGATTTGCGGGGGCCGGAATCCCGAAGGACAGGATCTCCTTCGTCAAGGACACCTACACCTTCAACTTCCCCGGCACGCCGGCGGAGTTCGTCGCCGCGTTCAGGAACTACTACGGACCGACGATGAACGCGTTCGAAGCGGCCGAAAAGAACGGCCGGGGCGCCGATCTGCAAAAGGAGCTCGAGGCGCTGTTCAGCAGCCAGAACCGCCACGCCGGCGGCGCCACCTCGATCCCCGCGAGCTTCCTGCGCGTCACCGTGGCGCGCTGAGCGCCGCTAGTGGACGATCATCCCGGTGAACACGTAGGCCTGGAGCATCACCAGCACGCCGACGAGGGAGGCGAGCGCGATCGAGTGCCAGAAGACGAAGCGCAGGATCGAGCCCTCGTGGCCGAACCAGTTGGTCGCGGTGGAGGCGACGACGATCGACTGCGCGTCGATCATCTTGCCCATCACCCCGCCTGAGGAGTTCGCCGCGCTCATCAGGATCGGCGACAGGTTCAGCTGCTCGGAAGTGATCTTCTGCAGCCCGCCGAAGAGCACGTTCGAGGCGGTGTCCGAGCCGGTGAGCGCAACGCCCAGCCAGCCGAGCAGCGTGCCGAAGAACGGGTAGAGGAAGCCCGCGTGCGCGAACGCGAGGCCCAGCGTCGCGTCGAGCCCCGAGAAGCGCGTGAGCGTCCCGATCGCGAGCATCGCCGAGATGGTGAGCAGCGAGTAGCGCACGACGTAGATCGTGCGGCCGTAGGAGCGCAGCAGGCCTCCGGGCGAGAAGCCCATGACGAAGCCGGAGATGATCGCCGCGATCAGCATGCCGGTGCCGGTGAACGACAGCCAGGTGAACGCGAACACCGCGCCCTCCTTGGTCGGCTTGGCCACCACCGGCGGCACCTTGTTGATCAGGTTGTGCAGGCCGTCCACCGCGTAGTTCCAGGTGAATATCGGGTTCACCGCGGCCTTGAACCATCCCGTGCCCCAGACGAGCAGGATCACGCAGACGATGATCCAGGGCGTGAGCGCCTTCCACACCTGCGCGTTCGTCGGCTTCGCCGCCGACAGCGGCTTCGCGGGCGCGGCCATGGTCGCCGCCGAGTCGTCGCGCGTCCGGAGCTTGGGCGATGTCCACACGGTCTTCGGCTTCCAGATCTGCAGGAAGCCGATCAGGCAGGCCATCGATACCAGCGACGCGCCGATGTCGACGATCCAGGGGTTCACGAAGTTCGAGATCAGGTACTGCGGCACCGCGAACGAAACGCCGGTCACCAGGATCGCCGGCCAGATCTCCTTCATGCCTCGCCATCCGGCGAACACCCAGATCAGCCAGAAAGGCACGATCAGCGAGAAGAACGGCAGCTGCCGGCCCACCATGGCGCCGAGCAGGTAGGGATCGATCCCGGTCACCGACGCGAGCCCGGCGATCGGCGTGCCCAGGGCGCCGTACGCCACCGGCGCGGTGTTCGCGATCAGCGACAGCCCGGAGGCCGCGAGCGGCGAGAAGCCCAGCCCGATCAGGATCGCGCCGGTTACCGCGACCGGCGTTCCGAAGCCCGACGCGCCCTCGAAGAACGCGCCGAAGGCGAAGGCGATCAGCAGCAGCTGCAGGCGCCGGTCGGCGGTCACGCCGCCGATGGTCTGCTGCAGCGTCTCGAACACGCCCTTCTCGACCGTGAGCCGGTACAGGAAGATGACGTTGAGCACGATCCAGCCGATGGGAAAGAAGCCGACCGCGAGGCCGAGGATGGCCGCGCGGATCGCCATGCCCCCCGGCATGGTGAAGCCGTACACCGCGACCGCCAGCGCGACGACGAGCGCGATCACTGCGGCGAGGTGCGCCTTGACCTTGCC
>DASTHG010000301.1:0-9392 GCA_035718325.1 Gemmatimonadales bacterium
CGTCACCTGGTACGCGCGGCAGCGCACCGCCAGCCCGTGGGAGTTCTCGATCCCCAACACCGATGGCTACGACATCGGCGAGATGGGGTGGTGGTGGGAAGAAGAGCAGGACTACAACTACGGCCAGGGCAACGTGATCGCCAACGCCACCGACACCCTGGACGCAACCGGGCATCTCACCCTCAAGGCCGCCGCCCCGGCTCCACCCAAGGGCAAGGCCGCCGTGATCTCGTTCGAAGCCACGGTCACCGACGTCAACCGCCAGACCGTTACGGCCTCGGGCTCGGTGATGATGCACGCCGCGAGCTTCTATATCGGCGCCAAGGCCCTTGGCTCGGATTACTTCTGGACGGCAGACAAGCCGCACGTCGTCAATCTCATTGCGGTGAACCCACAAGGGACACGGGTCCCCGGCGTCACGATTCAGGGCGCCCTGATCCGCCGCGAGTGGCACAACACGGCGCGGGTACGCGGCGACCTGGAGGACTACACGGGTGAGTGGGTGGCCGACACCGTCGACCACTGCAGTGTCACCACCACCGCGAGCGACGTCCCCTGTACCCTGACGCCCAAGGCGGGAGGCTCCTACACCGTCTACTTCCGCGCCGCCGACGACAAGAACCGTCCGGTGGCGACGAGCTTCTATCGCTGGGTGGTGGGCAAGGACTGGGTGCCGTGGAGCGACGAGTCGAAGTTCAAGATGGACGTCGTTCCCGACAAGACGAGCTACAACGTGGGCGACACGGCGACGGTGCTGTTCGCGTCGCCGTTCACCAACGCCGAGGCGTGGATCACCGTCGAGCGCGAAGGCGTGATCGACGAGCGGCGCCTGCGCATCACGTCGGGCACGACGATCCTGAAGCTTCCGGTCACCGAGTCGTACGTCCCCAACGTCTTCGTCTCGATCATCGTCGCGCGCGGGCGCAGCGCGCCCCCCAGGGCGCCCGACGATCCCGGCCGGCCCACGATTCGCGTCGGCTATGCGCAGCTGCGCGTCACCCCGGCGACGAAACGGCTCACGGTGGCGGTAAAGGCGTTGGCGTCGGAGTACCGACCGGGCGATAGCGCGCGCGTGGATCTGAGCGTGCGCGATGCGGCGGGAAAAGGTCGCAAGGCGGAAGTCACGTTGTGGGCGGTGGACGAGGGCGTGTTGTCGCTCACCGGATACCAGACGCCCGACCCCGTCGGGATGATCTACCGCCCGCGTGGACTCGGGATGCGGCTCGCTTCGAACCTGACGTCGGTCGCGGCCCAGGTCACCGAGGGAGAGAAAGGCCAGCGCGCTCCGGGTGGCGGCGGGGGCATGGACGTCGAGGGGATCCTGCGCTCCCGCTTCCAGACGACGGCGTTTTTCCTCGGTTCGGTGGTGACCGACACCGCCGGTCACGTTGTTGCCGTGGCGAAGTTGCCCGACAACCTCACCACGTTCCGGCTGATGGCGGTGGCGGTGACGGCGGGGGACCGTTACGGCTCGGGCGAGGCCAAAATGCTCGTCACGCGGCCGCTCCTGGCGCGGCCCGCGCTGCCCCGTTTCCTGCGCGAGGGCGACTCGCTGCTCGCAGGGGTGGTCGTGAACAGCCGGCTTCCCGGCACGCCGACGGCGACCGTCCAGGCGCAGGCACAAGGCGCCGTGCTGCTCGGCGCCGCCACGAAGACGGCAACGCTCGATGCGGGCCGTGGCCGCGAGGTGCGCTTCACGTTCAAGGGCTCGCCCGGCGACACGGCGGCGTTCCGCTTCAAGGCGTCGAGCGGCCCGAACGCCGACGCGGTCGAGACCCGGCTGCCGATCCGGCTGCCCTACCACCCGCGAGCGTTCGAGGTCGCGGGCACATTGGTGGACACGACGAGCGCCGAGTTCGTGTTCGACGAACCGCTCGACCCGGCGCGCTCGAAGCTCGTGCTGTCGTACGGCGCCTCGCCGATCGCGCTGATCCGCGGCTACCGCGAGACGCTGCGCATCTACCCTTACTACTGCTCGGAGCAAGTGTCGAGCGTCGCGCTGCCGCTGATCGCGCTCTACCGCGCGCAGAAGCAGCTCAACAAGCCGCTCGTGACCGGCGACGCGCAGAACGAGATCGCCGCAGCGGTCGCCATTCTCCTGGGTCGCCAGCGCGACGACGGCGCGATCGGGTTGTGGAGCAAGACCGACTGGTCGTCGCCGTGGCTCAGCGCCGATGCGGGGCGCGTGTTGCTCGCCGCGCGCGCCGCCGGAATTCCGGTGAACGATTCCGCGATGGGGAAACTCGTCGCCTACCTCTCGGGGTCGCTGCACAAACAGGCACAGCTCTACATCCCCGTCTTCCATTGGTATGACGACCAGAAGGTGCAGCTCGGCGAGCGCGTGGCGGCTGCCGATTTCCTGAGTCGCGCCGGGTTCCCCGACATCGCGGTGGAGAACGACCTGCTGCAGCGCATGCGGGCGCTGTCGTGGGAAGACCGGGCGTTGCTCGCCGAGATGCTGGCGCGGCGGCGCGAGATCGGGGCGGCGAGGAGCCTGCTCGAGCCGGCGTGGGCGCAGGTCACGGTCGAGGGGCGCCGCGCGGTGCTGCCGACCGACTGGTCGGCGAAGTACTTCTACTTCCAGTCGTCGGTGCGTCCTGCCGCGCGCCTGTTGATGGCGACGTTGGCGGTCGATCCGGGCAACGCGTTGATCGGGCCGCTCGTGGAGACGGTCGCGGCGCGCGGGCGTGCGGCGCCCGACTGGTGGTGGGACACGCAGGACTACGCCGCGGCGGTGGAGGCGCTGGCGCGCTACGACACCTATCGCCGCGCCGGCGCCGACCGGCAGGTGCGCGTTATCCGCGGCACACGGATCCTGTTCGACAAGCCGGCGGGCGGGACATTCAGCGATACCACCATCGCGCTGACCGGGCTCGTGGCGAACCGGCCCGACGGCAAACAGGCTCTGCAAGTCTTGCTCGCCGCCGAGGGAGGCGGAGCGCCGGTCTTCTTCTATGTAACGGTGCAGGCCGTGCCGGCGGCGCGGCCCGTGTCCCCGGCCGACGCGGGGATCAAGGTCGAGCGCTGGTACGAGCGCTACGACCGGCCGGTGCCGATCACGCGCGCCGTGGAGGGCGACCTGGTGCGGGTGAAGCTGCGGGTCACGATCCCTGAGCTGCGCAACTTCATCGTGGTGGACGACGCGTTACCGGCGGGCCTCGAGGCGGTGGACCTGTCCCTGGCGACGGCGGGGTTGCCGCCGGTGGCGAGTGCGTCGCAGCCGCAACAGCAGGAAGGAGGCGACGAGAACGCCGACGAAGAGCAGCAACAGGTTACAGGCAGCGAGGGACCGGGGTGGTACTACGGCTACTGGGAGTTCGGGTGGTGGTCGCCCTGGGACCATCGTGAGCTGCGCGACGACCGGGTGGTCTACGTCGCGACGACGTTGTGGCCGGGGACGTACACGATGTCCTACGTCGCGCGGGCGACGACGCCGGGGGTGTTCATCCGGCCCCCGGTGCACGCCGAGGAGATGTATAACCCGGCGGTGAACGGGCGCAGTGATGGAGGAGTGTTTACGGTGACCGCGAAAGGGCCCTGACGATCTCTCCACACTCCGAGCACCGGTCACGGTGGCCCCTGCGCATTCTCGCGGGTCTTGTTGGCGTTGCCATCGGGCTCACGTTCGGCGGGCTGATCTATGACGTGTATCGCAATCCTCAAGACCTGGATCTCAGCCTCGCAGAGTGGATCGAGATCGTCGTGTCGTTCCTGGTTCTGGGAGCAATTGCTTTCGTCGCTGGTCGCATCGCAATTGTCGGGTCGCTCCTCGAACCTCCCCAGCCACCTTCCAGCCCGCACGCGCCTTCCATCGAGAAGGAACGTGGCCGCCGTGGAGGAAGTGAAACCAAGGTGGAACGAAGGCGGTGAACTGAGGCGAATGCTGCTTGGCTCCTCGCGACGCGCCACCCGACTCGGCTCTGGTCGGTCTCCCTCGTCCGATCGTGGGAAATCCTGCTCGGCTTCCAGCGTGTGCGCATCGGACTCGTTACGCTTGGCAGCATCGCACTCCTGCTGGCCCCGTTCGCCCCTCTCTCCTGGCTGAGGTTCCTCGCCCCATGACTCGAGTCGTGGCTCTGTTGGTGATCCTCGCCGCGTGCGGCGGCAACCCGCTCCCCGAATGGAAAACCGATCCACAGCCCGGCCCCAACGCCAAACGCGTCGATCACCTCGAGAAGGCCAACAGCACGCTGGCGTGGCAGCGCTCGCCGTACTTCCGCGTGGATGACAAGCTCGAAACACCGGTCTATCTGATCGTAGCCGATGACCGCACCGCCTGCATTACGACGCCGGAGGATTGGACCATCGCCAACCACGGCGACTTCTATCCGTGTCCGGACAAGTGGCGCGTCGCGCGACCGTGACCGCCCACGTGCCCACGATGAAGCCTTGGAACTGTCTCCTGTGCATCCTCATCGCGTTCGGTCAGCTCAACGCGCAGCAGACCGGCTGGCAGCCAGCACCCGGCCACACACAAGTACTGCTCTGGCCGGGGGCCGAGCCCGACACGCCACGGGGCGCCCCAACCGATGCCGAATCGACCCATGTGGTGGCGCACCTTGTCGCCGGGAAACCGTGGCTCGCGGTTTCCAACGTCTTGCGGCCCACGTTGACGGTGTACGCGCCGCACGATGAGAACACCGGTGCCGCCGTGATCGTATTCCCCGGCGGCGGCTACAACATCCTGGCCATCGATCTCGAGGGAACGGAAGTCTGCGACTGGCTCACGTCGAAGGGCATCACGTGTGTGCTGTTGAAATACCGCGTGCCGAGATCCGGGCCACATTGGGACGAGAAATGCCGCTGCGAGGTAAAACCGAAAGCACCGCTCGCGCTGGAAGACGCACAGCGCACCCTCAGCCTGGTGCGCTTCCACGCAGCCGAATGGCGCATCGATCCGCACAAGATCGGGGTGCTCGGGTTCTCGGCCGGCGGGCACCTGTCGGTGGCGGTCAGCAATGCCTACGACCAGCGCTCGTACACGGCGGTCGATGCGGCGGACAGCGTCAGCTGTCGTCCCGATTTTTCCGTGGTGCTCTATCCGGGGCATCTGTGGTCGCCCAGGGCCGCGGGCGAGATCAATCCGGACATCCACGTCAGCGCGCATACGCCACCGACGTTCCTGCTGCAGGCGCAGGACGACCCGGTGGACTACGTGATGAACTCGATCGTGTATTGGCACGCGCTCCAACACGCCGACGTGCCGGTGGAACTGCACGTGTTTCCGCACGGCGGGCACGCGTTCGGACTGCGGCGCACCGCGTTTCCCATCACCGGATGGCCGCAGTTGGTGGAAACGTGGCTCGCGTCCATCGGGATGATCCCGCAATAGTGTCCTTCGGCTGGGCCTGGCTCGCCGCGACGATCGCGCTCGCCCTGCACGTGGCCGACGAAGCGACACACGACTTCCTCGCGTCGTACAACCCCCGCGCCCTCCGCATGCGTCGTTTCTTCGGCGGTTTGCCGTTCCCGCCGACGTTTACGTTCTGGCCCTGGCTGATCGGTCTCATGGCCGCGGTGCTGGTACTCGCCGCCCTGACACCGTCCGCCTTCGCCGGAGCACGCTGGCTCGTGTCCGTCGCCTACTTCCTTGCGGTCGTCCACATGGCGAACGGCATGCTGCACCTCGGCGCATCGATTGCCGCTCGGCGCAGCGTGCCGGGAGTGCTGTCGGCGCCGCTGCTGTTGGTCTCCGGAATCTGGCTCGCCTCAGCTGCCGCACACCTGCCCTGACGCCCGACTACTGCTCTTCCTTATTCCCGAGCCACAATAACGCATCGACAATGAGCTGGTCTTCGACCGGATTGCCGAACGTGTGCGACAGGCTCCGGTTCGTCGTGTCGTACTTGTGCTCGTAGTCGATGTCGTTGTGACCCATGTTGAAGTAGATCATCCTGTACCTGCGGTTGGTCCACACCACGGGATAGTAGCCCCGGTGCCAGATCTCCTGCGGCTTCGGCCCCGTTCCCAGTGGGAAGCTCGTCGAATCGATCGACACCAGAACGTCGATGTCCGGGTTCTGTCGCAGATCTTTCTCCCAGCGATACCATTCGTTCGGCGCCGAGCGAAACGTCGGCGGCAGGCGACGCGTCGCCGGATGCGCAGGGTCTTGGACCCGCAACACTGCCGCGGTCGGCCGCCACGTGTTGCTGACGTACGATCCCGAGCCCAGAAACGTGTTGTGATACCAGTCCCAATTCGCAGGCACGGCGGAGGGAGTCAGGGCGAAGCCGGCGAAATGAAACCCCATCCACGCGCCGCCCTGCTCCATGTATGCCTGAAACGCGGCGCGTTCGACCGGATCCTCGGGACGCGTATCGAGGAACACCACTACGTCGTAGCGCGAGAGAAACGTCGCATTGAGGTTGTGCCAGTCGGACGTGGTATCGAAGCGGAAATGGTGCTGCTCGGCCATCTGCGGGAACCACTGCACCGCCTCGTGCAGGAAGCTGATGTGAGCGGCATCCTCTTTCCCCGTGAAAAACGCGATCACACTGAAGGCCGCTGCCACCCGTAACGCCTGTCTCCGCACGAATCCGAACTCAGCGATACCATCCACGGCTCATTACCTCCAGTTCCGCGGTCCGCCCTCCGCTCTCCTCGCGTCAGAAGGTACAGGCTCTGGCCGAGACCACGGTTTGGATTTTGGGGCTTCTGGAGGTTATGACGGACACTTCAGGACCGGCACTGGGACCCATTCAGTGCTGAAGTGCTTCACGTTCACATTCGTTGCCGACAGGTTGTTGGTAGTTGCGTGGTGTTGGAGTTCGGTGTTTATGGGAATCCTGACCGGAGCATTGGCGCCGCGCATTGCCCGGGCTATCATTGTGCTGCTCCGTAAGGGGCTCGCGGTCCAATACGCACAACCATCGACTTCTTCGTCTGCGGCCAAGCCGGCCGCAGTAGTGGGCGCTTCTTCGGCGACGCGCCCCGGTCACTCGTTCATCCGCACCCCACCACCTGGAGGAGTTCTTGAGACCGATACACACAGGAGCACTGGTCGCGTTCGCGGGACTGGTCGTCGCAGCGCAGGCGGCGCACGCGCAGATGCAACCCATGGCCCAGCCAACGCTGCCCGCGAACCTCAGCGCGACCCGCGCGGCGCTCGACAAATACCAGGACCCCATCGCCGCGGTTCGCGACGGCTACTTCTCCACGGTCGGGTGCGTCGACTATCCCATGGGCGGCGGCGGCGAGGGGCAGATGGCCTACAAGCCGGGGGGCATGGGGGTGCACTTTCTCAATCCCGCACTGATCGGGCCCACCCTCGACTCACTCAAGCCCCAGGTGCTGATCTACGAGCCCGTCGGCGATCACCTGAAGCTCGTCGCCGCCGAATGGTTCATGCCGACCGCCATCTCCAAAGAAACGCCGGCGATCTTCGGGCAGAAGCTGGACGGCCCGATGGAGGGGCATGCCCCCGTGCTGCCCGCCGAGCTGCACCACTGGGACCTGCATGTGTGGTTGTGGAAGGCCAACCCCAATGGCCTGATGCATCCCACCAACTCGACGATCCAGTGCCCCACCAGCCCGTACACGTTCCACGAAGCCGCCACCAAGATGGTAGATCATTAGCTGGAAGCCTCTCGGGGGCGGCCGATTCGGGCCGCCCCTCCTGGCGGTGGGGGCAGTCTCTTGCTGGAAGGGGTGCGGTCTGGACTGACAACCGCCATTCTTCATTGATCTCTTCGAGGCCCACGGAGGTGCACGTTGATTCCAGCCCGCTCGGTCTGCGCCGTCGTCCTCGTCCTTGTCGCAGCGCCCCTCCTGGCGCAACAGAGTCCGCCTCCTGTCGATTCGGCCACAGCGACAACAATCCGGCAGTTGCTGGCGCTCACGGGGACCGGAAGACGAATGGTCCAGGGAATCGAAATGATGGTCCCCGCGCAGCGCGCCTCGAACCCGTGAAACCCACGGACGGCCATCGTGAGGCCATGATCGACATCACCGTGGTCGGCGGCGTCTGTCTTGCGTACGTGCTGCTCGAATCGCTGCACGTGCCGAAGCGATGGTCCTTCCTCGCAATGGGTGTGGCCCTGGCCATCTACGCCGTCTACCTCACGCGGCGGCGCACCGACTCCTGGCACGAGTTGGGATTCCGAACGGACAACCTGCGTAGCGGCCTGCTCCCCACGGCGGCCGTCACCGCCGTGGGGGCCGCCGCGCTCCTCGGCGTGGGATGGTGGGAGAAGCGAACGGCATGGGGACCCGAGGCTTTGCTGCTGCTCGCGCTCTACCCAGTGTGGGCCCTCGCCCAGCAGTTCGCTTTTCAGGGCATCCTGCACCGACGACTGATGACGTTGGTTCGCCCCCCGCTGGTGCCGGTCCTCGTAACGGCGGCGGCGTTCGCCAGCGTACACTTCGGCAACCACATACTCACGGGGCTGACGTTTACGGCAGGTCTCGTCTGGTCCGCGCTCTACCGCCGCTGGCCGAATCTCTGGCTGCTCGCCGCCTCGCATTCGATCCTGGCGGCGCTGGCATATCCGCTGGTTCTCGCCGATGCTCCATTATCACGACTCTGACCACGGGTCCCGCATGATTCGACACCTCGCAACATTGATCACCATGGCAACCACGATGGCCGCACAGACTCCTGGACAGTACGCCGACGTCAACGGGCTCCACATGTACTACGAGCTGCACGGGGCCCCCGGGGCGAAGGCGCCACCACTCGTCCTGCTGCACGGCGGCGTCGGCGGCATCACCATGTTCGGTCCCAACCTCCCCGCGCTGGCCGCTCAGCGAGCGGTGATCGCTGTCGAGCTGCAGGGCCACGGGCACACCGCGGACATCGATCGCCCGCTGCGCTTCGAGCTCATGGCCGACGACATCGCCGCGCTGCTGGCTCAGCTCAAGATTCCACAAGCCGATGTGATGGGGTATTCGATGGGCGGGGGCGTCGCGCTGCAGATCGCGATCCGCCATCCACAGCTGGTGCGCCGGCTGGTGGTGATCTCCGCGCCGGTCAAGCGCACCGGGTTCTTTCCCGAGGTGCTGGCCGCGTTCGACCACATGGGCCCGGAAGCGGGCGCCGCCATGAAGCAATCGCCTCTCGCGACGATGTACCCCAACGTGAACTGGGCGACGTTGTTCTCGAAGATCGGGGACATGGCGCGACAGAACTACGATTGGTCAGCCGATGTCGCGAAGATCACGAGCCCCGCGATGCTGATCTTTGCCGATGCCGACGCCGTCACGCCGGCCCACATCGTGGAGATGTGGGCACTCTTCGGGGGCGGAAAGCGCGACGCAGGACTGGACGGCTCGGGCCGTCCGCCGGGACGCCTCGCGATCGTGCCGGGAACGACGCACTACGACATCCTCTCCACGGACGCCGTGGCGCGGCTCGTGGTGCCATTCCTCGAGAAACCGTGAAGCGATCCCCCTCG
>DASTHG010000302.1:0-7240 GCA_035718325.1 Gemmatimonadales bacterium
CGGGCGAGCGGCAGCCCCACCAGATAGGTCACTCGGGACGGGAGCGGCGCCGACCGCACCGTCCCGATTTCCCATTCGTACCCCTCCTGCAGGTCCTCCACGAGATCGCGCAGCTCCTCCGGCCTATAGGTCCGCAGGCAGGACACCGTGGCGTCGACCCAGGCGGCCACCGGCAGCACGGGAAGCAGATATGTCCAGATCACTCGGCTCCAGCGGACCGGCCGGATGAACGGTGTGAGCAGCAGGACGAGCAGCGGGAAGAACAGGGCGCCCAAGAGGGCCAAGAGCGTGCGGTTCGTCACCTCGAATACGGCGATGCCCTGACGCGCCTGCACGGCATCGGCGAGGATCGTGTGCGCCGCCGTCGGCGGGAAATGGTGCAGCGCCGTGAACATCGTCCGGAACCCCACGCAGCGCGCCGGAACGGCCGTAGCGTCGACGCGGTCGGGGTCCCCGGTAATTGCCCCGCCGCTCGCCGCTTCGAGTCGCGCGAACGCCGCGCGGTTGGGGAACCAGTCGGTGAGTCGCACGCGCGGCGCGAGGCCTCCCGCCGCAGACATACGGCGGACGAGGTCGAGCCAGGGACCGCCACCGCCCGAGCAGAGGTCGATGATCCGGGTGTCGCCGGCGGTGCCGAGCGCCCGTACCAGCAGCGGCGCCGCGCCGCGGTAGGGCGCGAACGTCTCCATCAGGAAGCGCAGGAAGTCGGTCATGGCGTCCCGGATCGGCGCAGGACACCATGCCTGGTCTTCGATCTCGAAGAGCTGCAGCCGGGGGATCAGACCCCTCGAGACGAAGGGCGGCGTGGCAGCGGTCAGGGAATGCGCCGCCGCGCCATGAGCGAATCCCACACGGCGAGCGCCGGCTTGGCACCAAACGCCGAATCCACCACGCCGAGGTGGGCAAACGGCAGGACCGATGGCGGCCACGTTGGCGACGAGAGATCGAGATCGGCGAACATCAGCTGGAACACCGCCACCGACCGGGCCGAGTCGAGCAGCCGGGATTGGCGATCGAGATAGCGTGCCTGGATCGCCGGCGACGAGACGACGGGACCGAACGACGCGGAGGTCCAGCCCCCTTCGACGACCAGCGTAGGAATGGCATGACCAGCGACGACCCGGGCATAGTAGTCGAGCGGCAAACTCTCGGGGACCGTGAATCCACCGAGATAGGGATAGGACGACAGTCCGATCGCATCGACGAAGGAGAAGTCGGCGAAATCCTGCGCGATACCGGCATAGCCGGTATGCTGCAGCGCGCCCCACGCCACTTCGACCTGCACACTGACGTACAGTGGCGGCGAGCTCGGAAGACCGTGCAGCCGCGTAGCGGCCCTGTTGGTCATCGCGACCACGGCCTGGTAGACCGAATCGGGCGCCGCTGAGCGAATCAGATTGGTCTCGGCGGCGAGGCCCAGGTAGGACGGGTGCAGGATGGTGTCGAGCGTCAGCACGTAGTCGACGTACAGATGCTGAATCGCCGTATCGGTGATGCTGCGCCCCAGCGAATCGAGAACCGGATCCTCTGCTGCACGGTTGAGTCCGTTCGTAACGTCGACGGTAATGACGAGCGGCAGGCCCTTCGCGTGATAGTAGTTCGCCAGCCCCAGCTCGTTGGAGTCGACCTCCTGGTGCACCGAAATTCCGTTGAGCAGCGCCGCGTACGGCACCGATACGTGCATGATCGCGGCGTCGGCGTGCCCAGAGGTCCAGAGGTTGAGGCCCTGCAGCACCGTCGTGAGATCGTTGCGCGGCGGAATCGCCGAGAATCCCATGCGGTAGCTGCGGGAGGGAGGCGCCGGGCCGGTCGATCCGCTGCAGGCGAGCAGTGCGCCGAGCAGCAAGAACCCCGCGCGCGGGCTCACAACCACCGACGCACCGCGTGGCGGTAGGCGTCGTAGGTCGCCCCGTACTTCTCCACGAGGTAACGCTCCTCGCCCGCGATGATCACGCGGTCGAGCAACAGCCAGGTGACGGGAGCGAGTATAAAAATCCAAGCGTTGTCGAGCACCAACGCAGCGCCGATCTGAAATGCCACATTCGTCACGTACATCGGATTGCGGCTGAAGGCGAACGGCCCAGTGATCACGAACGCCGTCACATCCCCGTGCGGATCGGGCGTCGTCCCGGCCCGTCGAAACGTCAGCACCGCCCAGACGCCCAGGGCCAGTGCGGCGCCAATCAAACAGCCCCCAATCCACTGCCCCGCGGTTCGCGGGACGAAAGGCAGCGGCCTGATCGCCTGCAACCCGACACCAATGAGCACCCCGACGATCATGAAGATCGGCGGGAACAGACGGGATCGGGGATCGCTGGCGCTCATGGTTGGGCCTCGAACACGAGGCTGCAACAGGTCACCGCACCCTCCGCTTTCTGCAGCTCCGACACGTCGACCTCGAGCACGTCGAATCCGGCCGCTGCCAGGCGGCGCTGCGTGGCCGGGAACGACGCGGGATAGATGACCCGCTCCCCGATGCGCAGGACATTGGCGGCCCCGCGCTCTCGCGGGTCGATCTCGATGGGCCGCGTCCCGGTAAACACCGCCGCATCCACCCACGCGGGGTTGACGAGCACGGTGTCATCGCCCAACGCCGTCACGGCCGACTTGAGGTGCAGGCACCCCGCCACCGCAACGCCGCGTATCGTGTAGCCATAGGGGGCGAGCGCGCGACTCAGCTGGTCGATCGCCGCCTGGTTGGAGCGACCGCTCAGTCCGACATACAGCATTCGTCCGATTCGCAACACATCCCCGCCATCAAGCGTTCCTGGAGGTTCGATCGACACGAGGGGACGATACGGAGCGAGAGCCCGTGCGATGGGAGCCGTTTCTGGCCGTCGCGACGCGGCGCCGGGGCGCGTGATCACCGCCACTTCGTCGAGCACGATCGCGGTATCCTCGACAAATACCGAATCGGCGAGCGTGGGATCGGCAGGCAACGCCTCGACCCGGCAGCCGAGCGCTGCCAGCGCTTCTTCGTACTGTCGATGCTGGCGCTTGGCCAGCGCGACGTCGATCGACCGCCGCTCCTGGTGCACCAGCTCGCAGTGCTCGATGGCCGAGCTCACGCCGCGCGTGACGGCGATGCGCGTCATTGCACGCACGGCGCGTGGGGATCGCCCTTCTGGTGATCGAGCTTGGGCCGGTGGTCGAGGTTCGCCACGCGGACCGCGGCGTCACGGACCAGCGTCGCAACGCGGGCGAGGTCCTCGTAATCGATGTACTGGGCCTCGTCGGTGATCTGGTGGTAGTCGAGGTGCTCGCCGCGCGACAGCGAAACGCTGGGGATGCCGTAGCGGGCATAACTATAGTGATCGGCCCGGCAATAGTACTGCAGCGGATGCCCCGGGACGTCGTACGCGTAGTTGAACGTGAACGGGTGCGGCAGGGCCGCGTTGGCTGCCTCGAGCAGGTCGCCGAACTCCACGGAGAGTCGCTTTGCTCCGATCACCTCCAAGTACCCGGGGCCGCCGCCCGGGAGATCGGTCGCCGTGCCCCGCCCCACCATGTCCTCGTCGAACTCGCCGACGATCGAATCGACGGGGACCGTCGGATGGTCGGTAAACCACGCCGACCCCACGAGACCCTCCTCTTCGCCGGTATGCGAAATGAACAGCAACGAGCGTTTGGGGCGCTGCGCCGCAGGGACGGCCGCCAGCGCCTCGGCGATCTCGAGGATCGCGACCGTCCCGGAGCCGTCGTCGTCGGCGCCGTTGCGGATCGAGTCGCGCCGGGCCGGGTTTACCCGGCGCAGCGAGTCGAGCAGCTGTTGCACCCGCGCCTGTTCTTCGGCCGACGCGGGATGGTCGGGAGAATCGGCGCCCATCGGCCGGATGACGCGGTTGTAGGCACGCACCGAATCGTGATCGAGGGCCTGATGATCGAATCCGACGTGGTCGTTGTGGGCGCTCAGGGCGACGTATTCGCCGCGCACGGCACGATCGCTCCCCGGCAACACGCCGAGGACATTACGCGCGGCATATGGCACCGGGGCGAATCTCACACCGAGGTCCCCCTGCACCGGCCGGCCGGCGGCTCCTGCCGCGACCCGCTCGGGAGGCGCGCCGAGCAGCAGCTCCGCCGCGTGCGGAGTGATCAGCGCGATGGCCGGCTGTCTCGATCCCCTCGACGTGTCGGCCGTGAGACGTTCCCCGGCGATGAGATACAACACCTCGGGAGCGAGCAAATCCATCTCGACGACGGCCACCACCGCCGCTCCGGTGAAGCGCGCGTTGGTGGCGATCCGTGTCAGCCCGCGGACCAGCTGCCGTTTGCCGTCAGCGCCGGGCCGGACGTCCAGCACGACCACCTTTCCCCCCGCTTGTCCGGCTGGGAGCCACGTCGCCGAATCCGACACGACGCCGCCATACACGGCCATAGCGCCGCGCAGCTGCACGAGCGGCAGCGGTCGGCCCGCGAGCACGAAGTCCGTCCCCCAGGTCAGCGCCGCATCGCCTGCCGCGAGCGCCGTACCGGCGGGCTGGGCGATGAAGAACGGCACCGTCTGAAACCAGGTGCCCGCTTCTCCTGCAGGCTGGAGACCGAGCCGCCGGAACTCCGCGGCAACGTACTCAGCGGCTTTGAAGTCCCCGATCGATCCCGAGCGACGGCCCCCCATGGAGTCATCGGCGAGAGCGAACAGACGCCGCCGCAGGTCCTGAGCGGATATAGCCGCGGTCGTGGCCTGCGCCGCGAGCGAACCGGCAGCGGCGCCGGCAAGGGCGAAAACGATGAGCACACGACGCAACGACATGATTGCTCCTTTTAGGATCTCGTGAGTAGCTCGCGCAGCCGCTCGGGAAGGTGATCAGTGCTGGCGGCAGTCGGGAAGGGCGACGAGTTCTGCGTGTTCCAGAACAGGACCACCCGTGCACCACCGAAGGGGGCGTGCGGCTCCAGCAAGGCCGCGAGGGTCTTCCCCGTGTAGGTCGTGTCGAGTGCCAGATGTGGCCGCGCCCATTCGACGGCGCGGCGAGCGGCTGCCGTTGCGTGGCCGTAGCCGTCACCCAACTGGTCGCCCGCGATGGTGACGTCCCCCCTGCCGAAGCGCAATCGCGGCATGGATGCGTCGAGGCGCGACAACAGCGCCGCGGTCCGGTTGGCGTACCAGAGGATCAGTGCACGGGTCAAGAGCGAGCGATGGACGACTCCCACGGCGATGAGCCTGCTGTGCAACCCCGCGAGCCGCGTGCCCACCAGTAACCCCGCCGCCGTACCGCACGTCCCCGCGGTGACCAGCTGCACGTCGGGCTCGGGACACACCCCTGCGCGCACCTGTTCGGCCAGCTCGAGTGCCGCCGCCACGTACCCGAGCGCACCCAGTGCGTTCGTCGCTCCGAAGGGGATGTGGTAGGGATGCTCGCCGGCCCGCCGCCTCTCGCGCAGCGCCCGCCGCTCGTTGCGCAATGCGCCCAGCATCGAATCGGCGTAGCGGATCCGGGCGCCGGCCGCCACCATCCCCTGCAGCGCGCGGCGCACACCGTCCGTGACGGGTTGCCGCATCAGCGACAGCTCCACGGCGTGCCCGCGTGCGCGGCCGTGCAGCGTCGCGGCGAGACACTGGTTCGAGCCAATTCCCCCCAGCGTGACGAGCGTCTGCGCTCCAGCCTGTTCGGCGTCGGCCAGGAGGTACTCGAATTTCCGCACCTTGTTGCCACCATAGAGCGGCGAGGTAAGATCGTCTCGTTTGGCGAGCAGCCGGCCGCCAAAGCCCTCCGGCGCCGGCAGCTCGGTGATCGGCGTCGGCGTGGCGGCGATGGCGACCCACGGTATGCGGCCGCGCAGCCCGGGGAGACGCTCGAACAAGGCGTTCGTGATCCGTCAACTCCGTGAGAACTCCGCGGCATCGATGGCGGCGAGCTCGGCGGCGGACAATTGCACGTCGGCCGCCGTGATCGAGTCGGCGGCGTGGGCCGCGGTGCGGGCCGACGGAATCGCGATCACGGTGTCTCCCTGCCCCAGCACCCAGGCAAGCACCACCGCGTGAGACGAAGTGTCGTGGCGCCGGGCGATCGTCTGCAGCACCGGGTGGTCGGGCAACTTCTTGTTGAGGCGTCCTCCCCCCACCGGGCTGTAGGCCAGGAAACCGAGACCGCGGCGGGCGCACTCCGCCACGACGCCACCCGACACCGCCTCGCGGAAGAACGGGTTGAGGCGGTTCTGCACCGCGACCAGCGGCGTGAGCCGCGCCGCGGCTTCGATGTCCGGGACCGTGACGTTGGACACGCCGATCCAGTGGATCTTTCCTGCGCGCTGCAGCTCCACCAGGGCGCCTACGCTCTCCGTGAACGGCACCTCGGGATCGGGAGCGTGCAGCTGATACAGGTCGATCCGCTCGGTCCCCAACGCCTTGAGCGAGCGGTCGCAGGCGCGCCGCAGATGCTCGGGACGCGCGTTGCGCTCCCAGCGTCCCCCGGGCCGGGTCATACCGCCCTTGGTCGCGACGACGATGGTGTCGCGGCGCCCGCCCCAGGTGCGCAGCGCCTTCGCCATGAGCCGCTCGTTGTGCCCCAGGTCGCCGTCGTCGAGACAATAGACGTCGGCCGTATCGATGATGGTAGCGCCGGCGTCGAGCGCCGTGTGAATCACGCGCAGCGCCGTCGCCTCGTCAGGACGGCCGGCGATCGAAAGGTGCATCCCCCCCAATCCGACGACCGAGACGTCGGGGGCGCCGGGGCCGAGCGCGCGTGTCCGCATCGCTAACTCAGGTAGCGGGTCTTGAGGATGCCCACGTGATGCAGCTCGTGACCGGCGATGATATATGCCAATGCGCGCACCGAAACCGACTTGCCGCTCGCCGTGCCGCGGCGCTCGAGCGCTGCCTGGTCGAGATGCGTGAAGAGATGAATCGTCGCCTGACGGATAGCGGAGAGCTCGTCGGCGAGATCGCCCAACGTGCGGGCGTCGAAGCCGCCCGTGGGGACGTAATCGTTCTGTTCGAAGCCCGGGAGCGGGGTGGCGTCGCCGCGCGCGATGCGCAACGCGCGATAGGAGAAGATCCGCTCGCTGTCGGCCAGGTGGCCGAGTACCTCCCTGATGCTCCACTTCTCGGGGGCGTAGCGATGCCCTCCGCGCGATTCCGGAATGGACCGGATCAGCGCAAGGGTACGGGCGAGCTGCGACGACAGCATCGACCGGAGGTCACCGTCGGGGACCTTGCCGATGTAGGTGCCGTAGTACGGAGCGTATTCATCGCTGCCCGGCCGTGCGATCACGATTGCCGTCATGGTCGTTCCTTCAC